>NZ_JAGKWP010000074.1 GCF_021151785.1 Flavobacterium sp. | reverse complement strand
TTTCTAAAATCATATCTTCTTCAAAAAGAAGGTAATTTTCAAATCATCAAATTTTCAAATCATCAAATAATATATGGCTTTAGATAAAAATCAAATAGCAAAACGTATTGCACAAGAAGTAAAAGATGGTTACTATGTAAATTTAGGAATCGGTATTCCTACTTTAGTGGCTAATTTTGTGCGTGAAGATATATCGGTTGAATTTCAATCAGAAAATGGTGTTTTAGGCATGGGACCTTTCCCTTTTGAAGGAGAAGAAGATGCGGACATTATTAATGCAGGTAAACAAACCATCACAACTTTACCAGGCGCAAGTTTTTTCGACTCGGCGTTTAGCTTCGGAATGATTCGTGCTCAAAAAGTTGATTTAACCATTTTAGGTGCTATGGAAGTTTCAGAAAACGGCGATATTGCCAACTGGAAAATCCCAGGAAAAATGGTAAAAGGTATGGGTGGTGCCATGGATTTAGTGGCTTCCGCAGAAAATATTATTGTGGCCATGATGCACGTGAATAAAGCAGGGGAATCTAAAATTCTTAAAAGATGTACGTTACCGTTAACTGGCGTAGGTTGTGTGAAAAAAGTAGTAACTGAATTGGCTGTTTTGGAAGTAACCCCTAAAGGTTTTAAATTATTAGAACGTGCACCGGGTGTTTCAGTTGAAGAAATCATCAAAGCAACAGAAGCCGAATTAATCATTGAAGGTGATATTCCGGAAATGCAATTTTAATTAATCAATTTGAAGATTTGAGAATTTGAAAATGTGATACTTGGTTAGTTACATTTTCAAATTTTCAAATTTTTTCATTTTCAAATCAATATATGTTCCCAAAAGTAATTTTAAAAAAAGGTAAAGAAAAATCTATCCAACGTCGTCATCCTTGGATTTTCAGTGGTGCGGTTTATGGTGTAACCCAAGAATTAAACGATGGGGAAATGGTAGATGTAGTTGACGCGCAAAAACAACATTTAGGAACAGGTTATTTCAGTGATAAAGGAAGTATTGTTGTTCGATTACTAACTTTTGGTGAGGAAACTTTTTCTGAGAACTTTTGGACCGAAAAATTACAATCGGCTTGGGAATTGCGTGTAAAGTTATTGAATATAGAAGTAACCAATGCTTTTCGTGTGATTCATGGTGAAGGCGACGGAATATCAGGATTAATCATCGATTATTATGATAAAAATTGGGTGATTCAAGCACACTCATCTGGAATTTATTATGCAGTGCAAGAAATTGCAAAAGCGATACAGCATTCATTTCCTGATTATTGTGAAACTATTTATTGTAAAAGTTCAGGAACTTTACCCAATACGGGTACCGATTATTTTTTATTTGGGAATAAGGAAGAGACCATTGCAAAAGAGAATAATATTTTGTTTTCGGTAAATTGGGTAGAAGGACAAAAAACAGGTTTCTTCTTAGACCAGCGTGAAAACCGAAAGTTATTAGGTGAATTTTCAAAAGGTAAAAAAGTATTGAATACGTTTTGTTATACAGGCGGATTTTCAATTTACGCAATGAGTTCAGGAGCTGAATTAGTTACATCAGTGGATATTTCTCAAAAAGCAGTGGATTTAGCTGCAAAAAACATGGAACTTAACTTTCCAAACGCCAATCACAAAGCGGTAGCAGACGATGTGTTCAACTTTATGAAGGAAAACCATCAAATTTATGATGTGATTGTATTAGACCCACCGGCTTTTGCAAAAAGTATTAAAAGCAAACACACAGCTACGCAAGCGTATAAACGATTAAATATTGCGGGATTAAAAGCATTAGCACCCAAAGGAATTTTATTTACTTTTTCTTGCTCACAAGTAATAGACGATGTGTTGTTTTATAATACGGTTGCTGCTGCAGCCATTGAAACAGGCAGAACCATTCGAGTGTTACACAAATTAGAACAAGGCCCAGATCACCCAACAAATATTTACCATCCCGAAGGACATTACTTAAAAGGATTAGTGTTATATGTAGAGTAGAATTAGTCATCTGTTTTTAGTGTTTAGTTTTTCAGGTAAAGTTTGTCATTCTGAACTTGTTTCAGAAATTAAATATTTTGCGAGAAGTTGAAAACGAACGCAGCTTGATAACAAAATAAAAAAACCTGTAAGTAGAAATGCTTACAGGTTTTTTATGTTTTATTTATAAATTCTTAATGACTTAATGCCGAAAAGAAATCATTTCCTTTGTCATCTGTAATAATGAAAGCAGGGAAATCTTTTACTTCAATTTTGCGAACGGCTTCCATTCCTAATTCAGGGAAATCAACCACTTCAACCGATAAGATATTTTCTTTCGCTAAAATGGCTGCTGGTCCTCCAATAGATCCTAAATAAAATCCTCCGTATTTGTTACAAGCATTCATTACATCAGCACTACGGTTTCCTTTGGCTAACATAATCATACTTCCGCCAGCGGCTTGGAATTCGTCTACATAAACGTCCATACGTCCAGCTGTAGTTGGTCCAAAACTTCCTGAAGGCATTCCGTCTGGCGTTTTTGCTGGTCCGGCATAATACACAGGGTGATTTTTGAAATACTCAGGCATCGGTTGTCCGGCGTCTAACAATTCTTTAATTTTAGCGTGCGCAATATCACGAGCTACAATCAATGTGCCATTTAATTTTAAACGCGTTTTGATAGGATAGTTCGATAATTCAGCCAATACTTCTTTCATCGGACGATTTAAGTCAATTTCAATGGCTGGTTCTAAATGTGGAGCAGTTTCAGGTAAAAACTGTTTCGGATTAGTTTCTAATTGCTCTAAGAAAATACCGTCTTTTGTAATTTTTCCTTTGATGTTTCGATCTGCCGAACACGAAACACCCATTCCAACCGGACACGAAGCGGCATGTCTTGGTAAACGAATGACACGTACATCGTGCGTTAAATATTTACCTCCAAATTGGGCACCAATGGAACTTTCTTGACAAATTTCTTGTACGCGTTTTTCCCACTCTAAATCACGAAAAGCTTGACCTGCCATGTTACCCGAAGTAGGTAAGTTGTCGTAATACCCTGCCGAAGCTTTTTTAACAGCCGCTAAATTAGCTTCTGCCGAAGTACCACCAATTACGATTGCTAAGTGGTATGGCGGACAAGCCGCGGTTCCTAAATCCATGATGCGTTCACGGATAAAAGCGTCTAATGATTTTTCGTTTAATAACGATTTTGTTTTCTGGTATAAGAAGGTTTTATTCGCTGAACCACCCCCTTTAGCTAAAAATAAAAACTCATACGAACTTCCTTTTTTAGCATAAATATCAATTTGTGCAGGCAAGTTTGAACCCGAGTTTTTTTCTTCAAACATCGAAATAGGAACAATTTGCGAATAACGTAAATTTCTATTTTGATACGTATTGAAAATACCTTTAGACAACCATTCTCCATCGTCCACACCAGTATAAACATTCTCTCCTTTTTTAGCCATTACAATAGCTGTTCCAGTATCTTGACAAGAAGGTAATTCGCCTTCAACGGCTACTACCGCGTTTTGTAATAAGTTATACGCTACAAAACGGTCGTTGTCTGTAGCTTCTGGATCGTCAATAATTTTTCTTAATTTTTCAAGATGCGAAGCACGTAACATAAAAGAAACGTCTTTCATGGCTTCTTCGGCAAGTAATTCTAAACCTTTTGGATCTACGATTAAGATCTCTCTGTCTCCTAATAGTTCTACTTTAACGTAATCAGAAGTTAATTTTTTGTATGCTGTATCGTCTTTTAAAATAGGATACGGGTCTTGGTATATAAAATCCATTGTTTTGTGTGTTTTGAAATGTAAAGTTAACAAATATTGATGGTATAGAAAAAGGAAATTTGGTTATTAGGTATAGTCATTTGCTAAATTTGAACTTTTCTAACGATTCCTTCATGAAGGAAATATTTATATTTTTCGAAAGAAACAAATTCAAGTATTTCTATTGTTTTATTTTTGTCTAATAAAAGCTCGTTCAAATTAGAGTATTTATAATCACTTTTAATTTTAGATTCTAAGGTGAATTTTAACTTCTGATTTGAAAGTATCAGATTAACGTAAGATTGATGTTTAAAGGGAAAATGATATTCAACTTTAATTACATCGTTATAATCAAATTCAATTTCAGTTTCATTTTTGATGTGAATTATATTCTTATCTGTAAAAAGGATTAAATTCTCCTCCGATTTATATTTGTTTAAAACATAGATAATTGTTCCAATTAAAACTATAAAAGTAAGAATGGCTAAAAATTTGTTTATAGAAAATGAAATAGCAAACAATACTAAAAACATTAAAAGGATGCCATAGTAGTATTTATCCTTAATAACTGAATTAAAATCGCCGTAAAATTTATAATTATAATTTGATTTCATTTATCTCACAAAAAACCAACTTGCCACAGCAATTGCCGTAATCACACAAATTAAGTCCACAAGTAACATGGTAGCTAAGGTATATCGGGTGTTTTTCACGTTTATACTTCCAAAATAGACGGCAATTACATAAAACGTGGTTTCGGCACTGCATTGGAAAATAGAACTCAAACGACCTGTTAATGAATCGGGACCAAAGTTATTCATGGCGTCAATCATAAATCCTCTCGAACCACTCGAACTAAAAGGACGCAACATAGCTACAGGTAAGGAATCGGTGATTTCTTTACTTACATTAAAATTTAAGAAAATAACCGAAATGCCTTCGCTCATCATTTCAAACAAACCACTGTTTCTAAAGAATGAAATAGCCGCTAACATGCCTAACACATAAGGAAAAATAGTAACACCGGTTGTTAAACCGTTTTTAGCTCCTGATACGAATGCATCGAAAATAGTGGTTTTTTGTTCTACAAATTTTTTCTCTTTGATGAAAGCATAGGTTAATGTTAATCCAATAATAGCAATTAACAAAATGGCTGATAAATTAGAAGTAAAGAAGTTTTTTTCGATAAGGTTCAAACCGTTGATGTAAAACAATAGTCCAACAATTGCGGCAATTACGGACATTAGTCCGATTAACAACGTGGCACTTTTGAAGTTGATTCGTTGACGAATACCCACCAATAATAAAGCGGCTATGGTTCCAATAAACGAAGTGATGATGCAAGGTAACATTACATCGGCTGGATTGGCAGCATTAGCGGCGGCTCTATACCCAATGATAGAAGTAGGAATTAAAGTTAAACCCGCAGCATGCAAACACATGAACATGATTTGTGCATCACTAGCACGGTCTTTATCTGGGTTTAAGGTTTGTAAACTTTCCATGGCTTTTAAGCCGAAAGGTGTTGCAGCCGAATCTAATCCCAAAAAGTTAGCAGCAAAATTTAACGTCATGTAAGAAACCGATTCATGGTTTTTAGGAATGGATGGAAATATTTGTGTAAAAAACGGACTTAATTTTTTGGCTAATTTCTCGGAAGCACCTGATATGATAAGCAATTCCATTAAACCACAGAAGAAAGCTAAATACGCCATTAAGGGTAAAATGATGTCGAATAAACTCGCTTTACAAGTAGGTAATAATCCGTCCGATTTTTGTACTCCACTATACATTTTTACGGTTTTGTTTTTAAAAACATAAGTAGTATCCGCATTTAACGTATCGATATTTACTTTAAAGGTTTTTTCTTCCGCTTTTAAGATTGAATCTTGTAATGGTTTTGGGAATTCATTTATAAATTTTTCAGCAATTAAAATGGGTTCGTCTTTTTTTCCATTTAACACATAATCAATGGAATAATATTGTGAAGTGAATAAACCTACAATGATAAATAGGATAGAAGAAATAAAAATGACCAACCAAAATCTGCTTAAAACCATACGAATTTATTTTTTGTAAATATAAGGAATGTGTTTTGAAATTCATCACCCTAGCCCAGATTGCAACGGCATCCTTTATAAAATGGATTGGAAATAACAAGGGATTTATAAAGATAGAGTGGAAAGCTGGAATAGCTTCAAAAAAAGGATTCCATTTCTGAAATCCTTAGTGTTTATTTACTTAAAAATCGTTTTATTAATTGTGTCGTTGAGCTATCATGTTGTTGAAGCGATTTGGTTTCAATGTCCACCAAAATAGAATTAGCTAATTGTTTTCCTAATTCAACGCCCCATTGATCGTAACTGAAGATATTCCAAATAACACCTTGAACAAATATTTTATGTTCATATAGCGCCACTAATTTTCCTAATGAAGCAGGTGTTAATTGGTCAATTAAAATAGTGTTTGTTGGTTTGTTTCCTTCAAAAACTTTAAACGGAATTAAGTCTCTTACGTCATGTTCCGATTTTCCTTGTGCGGCAAATTCAGCGATTACTTGCTCTTTGGTTTTACCCATTAATAACGCTTCAGTTTGTGCAAAAAAATTAGACATTAATTTGTTATGATGGTCTTGTTCGCCGTAAAGGGGTTTAATGAAACCAATAAAATCGGTTGGGATTAATTTAGTACCTTGATGTATCAATTGGAAAAAAGCATGTTGCGAATTGGTTCCAGGTTCACCCCAAACAATGGTTCCAGTTTGGTAATTTACAGGAAAACCATTTCTACCAATAGATTTACCATTACTTTCCATGATGCCTTGTTGTAAGTAGGGCGCTAGTTTTTGTAAATATTGTGTATAAGGAATTAGCGCTTCGGTTTCAGCACCAAAAAAGTTATTGTGCCAAATGCTTAATAAGGCTAATAGAACTGGAATGTTTTTTTCAAATGGTGTGTTTCTGAAATGTTCGTCCATTTCATTAGCTCCATGTAAAAGTTGTTCAAAATGGTTGTAGCCTACACTTAAGGCGATACTTAATCCAACAGCGCTCCAAAGGGAAAAGCGTCCGCCAACCCAATCCCACATAGGGAAGATGTTTTCTTCTGTAATTCCAAATTCGGTTACTTTTGAAATATTGGTAGATACAGCAGCAAAGTGTTTGGCAATTTCTTTTTCATTTGCCGATTGTAAGAACCATTTACGAACGGTTTCGGCATTAGTTAAGGTTTCTTGAGTAGTAAATGTTTTAGAAGCAACGATAAAAAGTGTTGTTTCTGGATTTACTTTTTTAAATACTTCTTGTACATGATCGCCATCGATATTGGAGATGAAGTGAATGTTTAAATGATTTGAATAAAATTGTAAGGCTTCAACAACCATAGCCGGACCTAAGTCGGAACCTCCAATTCCAATATTAACCACATCGGTAAAAGCTTTTCCAGTGAACCCTTTTCTTTCACCAGAAATAACTTGGTCAGTAAAATTTTTAATTTTTTGTTTAGTGGTTTCAATCAAGGGTGCAATAGTTTCTCCATCTACAACAACGGTAGTGTTTTTTGAACGTAAAGCAGTGTGTAAAACCGCTCGATTTTCAGTAGTATTGATTTTATCTCCAGAGAAATATTTTGTAATAGCTTCTTTTAAATCAACTTCATTGGCTAAATTAATTAGCAAAGCAATAGTTTCTTCGGTCCAATTGTTTTTTGAAAAATCAACAAAAAAATCTTGCCATTCAATGGTAAATTTTTCAGCTCTATTAGAGTCGTTTACAAATAATTCTTTGGTAGACTGATATTGAATGTTTTCAAAATGTTCACGAAGTTTTATCCAAGCTTCTGTTTCAGTTGGATTTATAGTATTAAGTGCCATAATTATTCTTCTTTAAAAGTTTTAGCAGAGGTATCGTCTAATTCTTTTTTAAGTGGTTTGATGTATTCTAAATAGCTCCCTTTTTGTTTTTTCGACATAGGTTCAGTATTTGGTAATCTTAATCGAAGTGGGTCTACTTGAACACCATTTTTCCAAAAACGATAGCAAACATGTGGTCCAGTAGCTAAACCGGTACTTCCTACTCGACCAATGATTTGACCTTGAGAAACACGTTGACCTGTTCTTACTAAAATTTTAGACATATGTAAATATTGCGTACTGTACATACCGTTGTGTTTAACTTTTACAAAATTTCCGTTCCCTGCAGTATAACCTGTTCGCTCTACAACTCCAGAAGCAGTGGTTTTGATTGGAGTGCCATGTGGTGCGGCATAATCGGTTCCGTTGTGTGCTTTCCAGCGCAATTGTACGGGATGAAAACGTGCTCTTGAGAAACGAGAAGTTAATCGGAAATAATCTAAAGGAGCTTTTAAAAACATGTTTTTTAGACCTTTTCCGTCTTCATCATAGTATTCGAAATATTTTTGATTTTCACTTAATTTATACGGGAAAGCATATATTTTTTTGCCTTTATACTCAAAATAACAAGCTTCAATTTTTTCTACACCTAAATAATCTCCATTTTCAAAATATTTTTCTTGTACAGTGATAGCAAATTTGTCTCCTTTTTGAATTTTAAAGAAGTCAATAGAATAGGCATAAATTTGCGCCATTTGCGGTGCTAATGCTGTACTTACACCAAGTTTGTCTAGTGTTTCTGATAAAGAGCCATTCAATTCAGCAGCAACAGTTCTACGTTTGATTACCGTAGGTTTTGCCTTCATTTGTACAACTATTGAATCTCTTAAATCTACTACAAGATAATTAGTCTTGTCTTGAACATAAACAAGTGCTTTTAATTCTTTTTTATTTTTTTTATCTGAAAAGGTAATAAATTCTTTTCCTGCACGAATGTTTTTTATATTGAAAGAGTCTTTTATTTTTTCGGTTACATCATGAGATTTTAAGCTATCTGGTAGTGTAAACGATTCTAGAATAGTGCTAAATGTATCGCCTGATTGTAAGGTGTCTCTAACAACATTATAGTCATTAAAAGTAAACCCATAATCTTTGATTATAGGTTCCTTTTTTATAGTTTTTTTGGTTTGTGTTTTAGACTTCTCTTGATTGCATGAAAAAGTCAAGATAGCTAAAAAAAGACAAATAAAATATTTCAAATCTTAATCCTCCGTTCTTAAATTATTCACCCCAATTTTTTAATTCTTCTTCTGTCCATAATTCTGGGAAGAAAATACGTCTTTGGTATTTTGGCAGCATGTATTTTTTCCAATCACTACCACCTGTTGCTTCACCATTCCCTTGTCCGCTTTCTATGTATTTAACAGCAGCATTGTAATGAGCCATGACCCAAGTGATGTTAACGGTTTTGTCAAAATGACGCATCGCAGTTATTAATTCTGGATTTTTTTGATCGTTTTCAGGTAATTGCTTGAATTTTTGCCAAATATTAATGGTGTTATATTCTTCCATAAAACGGAGAAATTCATCTTTATATTTTCTTTCAAACTCAAGAATTAAATAGCTTTTTTCTCCTGTTTTATAATCTTTTCCCGCTGCTTGCCAATATAAATGTTCAAAAGCATGGGAGTAGGGAGTGTTTCTGTCAATTGTAGCTCTGAATCTAGCGTCTATTAAGTTGATTAAATCAGTTGAAGCAAATTCAATTAATCTATATTGAGCACTTTGAAAGCCACTGGCTGGCGTTAATGTATTTCTAAATTTCATATATTGTTCAACCTCCATGCCATCTTTCATAATATCAAAGGAAGTAGTTAGCATGTCAAAATATCTTGAAATCCGCATTAATTTTTCAGTAAAATATGGTGTCTCTGGTTTTTCTGTGTGGCATAATTGATTGATTTCCCACAAGATCATTTTAAACAATAACTCATTCACTTGGTGATACATGATAAAAACCATTTCATCAGGTAGTGTAGTGCGTTGTGTTTGTAAATTGAGTAAAGCATCCGTTTGGATATAATCCCAATAAGTAATTGGTTTAGACCATAATAAACCCTCTAAGTGAGTTTCCGTTTTTTGATTTATAGCACTAAATTTTTCTTCTAGTAAATTTATTTTTTCTTGTAGTTCGATTGATAACATTTTTTATCTAATTAAATTTTATTGGATATTTTAATCCTTTGTAATCTTCTAAATCTGCTTTCAAAGACCCAACAGCTAAACTGGCTTTTATTCTAATTGGAATTTTATTGTAATCATCAGAAATCCAAACAGTTAAACTCTCTTCTTCTTTAAATACTCGTCCAGCTTGTACATAAGGCCTAAACTTTTTACAGTTTATATCTCCAAATTTACTGCTTATATTTTCTTCACCAAGATATTTTAATTTAAATTTTATGGTTTCATCATCAAAAAACATATCGATTGTTATTGATTCACCCATTTTTAAGTCGTCTACTTTTGGATGATTTCTTAAGTAGTAGAATGAAGATACTATATCTTGGACATTTTCAGGGACGTTGAATGTTTTTTCTGTTTTATTTTTATAGTCTTTTACGAGTACGGTGTTCGTGGCTTGATTGAAGTATCCTTGTTGATTTTTAGTATAACCTCCTTCATTTATTCGTCTGATGTATACATAAGGTTTATTTGTTTCTTTATCAAAGTAACTTTCGTAGTTATCATCTACTTTAAAGAAAAATTTTGTCATTCCTGTTGTTACGCCTTTACCTACAACATGGTGCATTTTTTTGCCATTTAATGTAGCATCTTTAACTTCAAGTGTAGCATGTCCTGCATTAACTAATCCATAATGAATACGAAGTTTTATGAATTCTCCAATAGAATAGGCATCCGTTTGTTCAGTTTTAAACGAGTTCGCGATAATAAAGATGGTAAAAAGAAGCAGGAATCTTTTCATAATTAATTGTTTTTCATTGGAGATTACAATTATTGTTCCAAAAATACAAAAACAAAAAAACTCAGTCAAAAGAAATGACTGAGTTTTTATGCTATTAACCAACCAAAAAACTATAAATTATGAAAAACTTATAACAATATGAGTCTACTACCTCTCAGATTGCGTTTGCAAATTTAGGCTGGTTTTTGAATATTATTTAATAAAAAATCAACTTTAACATTTTTAACAGAAAAATATTTAAAAAATAAGCTAAAAATTTAACAATATTAAAAAATAATTCTGTTTTGTAGTGATTTTATCAAGAATAATTTGTTATATTTTAAACTTTTTTACTTCTTTTTTTGATATTTTTGACATAAAAAATAGCTTTTGGTCTTTTTGAATGCTATATCAACAAAAAAACGCTCCATTACGAAGCGTTTTTTGAGTTATTTGTAATTTACAGTGTTCCTCGTAAAGCTTGTTCTCTTTCAATTGATTCAAATAAAGCTTTAAAGTTACCCGCTCCAAATCCACGAGCACCCATACGTTGAATAATTTCAAAGAAAAGTGTAGGTCTATCTTCAACTGGTTTTGTAAAGATTTGTAGTAAGTAACCTTCATCATCAGCATCAATCATGATACCTAATTTTTGAAGTTCATTAATATCTTCTTTAAATTTAGACATATGGTCTTTCAAACGTTCTGGAATAGCATCATAATAAGCTTGAGGTGGTGTGCTTAAAAATTCTACTCCTCTCGCACGCATATCAGTTACTGTTTTGATGATGTCATCTGTAGCTACAGCAATGTGTTGTACACCTTCGTCTTCATAGAAATCTAAATATTCTTCAATTTGAGAGCGTTTTTTACCATTAGCGGGTTCATTGATTGGGAATTTTATTCTTCCATTTCCATTTGACATTACTTTAGACATTAATGCAGAATATTCTGTAGTAATTTGTTTGTCGTCAAAAGAAAGGAAATTAACAAATCCCATCACATCTTCAAACCATTTTACGGCTTCATTCATTCTGTTCCAGCCCGTGTTACCAACCATGTGGTCTATGTATTTTAAGCCAACGGGTTCAGGATTATAGTCAGATTTCCATTCATTGTATCCAGGTAAAAAGATACCATTGTAATTTTTACGTTCTACAAAAATAAAAACAGTTTCTCCATAAGCACCATAAATACCCGCGCGAACAACTTCTCCATTTTCATCTTTTTCTACAATAGGCTCAAAATATGATTTTGCTCCACGGCTAGTTGTTTCTTCATAAGATTTACGTGCATCTTCTACCCAAAGTGCAATTACTTTAACACCATCGCCATGTTTTTTTACATGTTCTCCAATTGGTGAATTGCTATTTAAGGCTGTTGTTAATACTAAACGGATTTTATCTTGTTTTAACACATAAGAAGCTCTGTCTTTTACACCTGTTTCTAAACCTGCATAGGCCAATGATTGAAAACCAAAAGCAGTTTTATAAAAGTGAGCCGCTTGTTTTGCGTTTCCAACATATAATTCTACATAGTCTGTTCCTAATAAAGGCAAAAAATCTTGTGCGCCTTCAAATATTTTTTCTAAACCGTATTCTACTGATTTTATTT
>NZ_JAGKWP010000199.1 GCF_021151785.1 Flavobacterium sp. | reverse complement strand
GTTATAATAAAAATTTATCATTTAATAAAAAATTATAATTATTTTATATTGAAATAAAATTAGAAAACTGTAATTTTGCAGAGTTAAAAAACAATAATAAATCATTTAAACACAAATAAACATGGCATTAGTAGGTAAAAAATTTCCGAACATTACGGTTGATGCAATCTCTGAAATGGGAGACAATTTAAGAATCAACGTTTTAGAAGAAGCAACAAAAAATAACAAAAAAGTACTTTTGTTTTGGTATCCAAAAGACTTCACATTTGTATGTCCAACTGAATTACACGCTTTCCAATCGGCTTTAGGTGAATTTGAAAAAAGAAACACTATAGTTATTGGCGCGTCATGTGATACAAACGAAGTCCACTTTGCATGGTTAAATACTCCAAAAAACAATGGTGGTATCGAGGGTGTTACTTATCCTTTATTAGCAGATACAACTAGAAACTTATCAACTGCATTAGGAATTTTAGAAGCAGATGAAGTATTCAACGAAGAAACAGGAGATTATTTAATCGAAGGTTCAAATGTTACTTACCGAGCAACTTACCTAGTGGACGAAACAGGTGTGATTTTCCACGAAAGTGTAAACCATATGCCATTAGGAAGAAACGTAAACGAGTATTTAAGATTGATTGATGCTTTTACACATGTTCAAACTAAAGGTGAAGTTTGTCCAGCTAACTGGGAAGAAGGTAAAGACGCTATGAAAGCAGACAGATCAAGTACGGCTGAATATTTAGCTTCTCACTAAAATAATGTGTCAATAATCAATGTGTCAATTAAAAAATAATTGGCACATTGACATATTGTCTAATCAAAAAATTAAAAAAATGTATCAAGAAATAGAAAAAGACAACTTGCAAGAAATTGTAGCAAATAACGAAAAAGTTATGGTACAATTTTCGGCTTCATGGTGTGGAAATTGCCGTATTATGAAACCAAAATTCAAAAAATTAGCTTCTGAAAATGAAACGATTTCTTTTGTTATTGTAGATGCAGAACAATTCCCTGAATCTAGAAAATTGGCTAAAGTTGATAATTTACCCACATTTGCTGCTTTTAAAAACGGCCAATTAGTTAATCAAACACAAACCAACAAAGCAGAAGTTTTAGCTGAATTAGTAGCTGAAATTCAATAAAGTCTGAATTATGAAATTACCTGTTATCAAACATTTAACTCAATTCGTTGAGGAAAATGATCAAGATTATTTAGTAGAAACGATTGCCGTTTTAGAACATTTAACTGAATTAGAATCACTTAAAGATGAAGAGTTGGATGTACTTGCTGAACTTATTTCTAACATGTATGGCGCTTTAGAAGTACAAAAAGAAATCAAAGCGGGTAAAGACAAAAAAACGGCAATGAACGATTTTATGAAACGTGTTTTAGGCTCAATAGACAAATAATTTGGTCTCCACAACTTTAATCAACTAAATATAAAAACAAATAAATACAATAATTAAGAT
>NZ_JAGKWP010000073.1 GCF_021151785.1 Flavobacterium sp. | reverse complement strand
TAATAACATATGTTAAATGAAATAGATTGTTGTAAATAAAGTAAATTAAAAAACCTAGTAATCCAGCTAGAGTTAATGAAATTAATATTTTTGTTGGATTAATACCAAAATAGGTAGCGGATGTAGAAATTCCGCAAGCTTGATCTCCTTCATAATTTTCAATTGTTTTTACCATTTCACGAGCAAAATTTATTAAAAAAGCCATTACTGCATATTGCAATAAAAAATGCATCATATTTGTCATTTGATCATTATTAAAACCAAACATGTAGGGGAATATATTAAATAAAATAATGACAATTATACTTGTTGATGCTAAAAAAGCAATAATTGCATTTCCTACTAAAGGAATTTGCTTTAGACCATTGGAGTATACATACAATAAGGCTGAACATATTACAAATATAGCAGCCACTGCTGAACGATTCACCTGATTACTCAAATATACCCCTATACCTACTCCAATTATATTTAAAGCAAAATACCAATTAAATGCCATTTTTTCAGAAATAGTTTTTCTAACATAAACTCTATCAGGTTTATTGATATAGTCTACTTCCACGTCATAAATATCATTTATTATATAACCAGCAGCAGCAATACAAATAGTTGCAATAATTAATAAAGCATAATTTAAATCACTGAAACCATGAATTAAACCAGCAAAATTTAAAAAAGTATAACGAACAATGATTTGCATTAAAGCAATCATTACTAAATTTTCAATTCGAATTAATTTTAAAAAATCTTTCATATATAATTGTGACAATGTTAAAAATAGTTGGCTGAAAAATCATCCATCCACGTTCCTTGTACTTTCATTACTTGTTCTATTACATCTCGAACGGCTCCTCTACCTCCATTCACATGAGAAATATATTTAGAAATGCCTTTAATTTCAGGAGAAGCATCTTGAGGACATGTAGATAAACCAACTTTTTGCATAACTAAATAATCAGGAATATCATCACCCATATAAAGCACTTGTTCCGGTTTGATTTGATAACCATCACAAAATTCATAAAACTTTTCAACTTTATCAGAAACACCAAGATGAATATCTTTAATTCCTAGGTTTTGTAAACGAACTCGAACTCCTTCATTACTTCCTCCTGAAATGATACATATAGGATATCCTTTATCCACAGCAGCTTTCATGGCATATCCATCTCTAATGTTCATTTGACGTAATAACTGTCCATCTTGAGAAACATGCACTGTTCCATCAGTTAAAACACCATCAATATCAAAAACAAAAGCTTTGATATCGTTCATTAATTCTTTATAACTTTTTGACATGTTGTATAGATTGAGTCAGTAATTGATAAATATTTTTTTGATTTTCCTCTCTTAAAAAAGCTAAGTGCTTAGCTATCGTTTCGTTATCTCTTCTAATAGCTGGACCTGTTTGTGCCAATTGTGGTGATAAAATTTCAATTTTTGAAGCAGTTTCTTTTATTAGAGGATGTAAAATAGAAAAAGGAATATCATTGTTTTCACAAATCTCATTTCCTATAACATATAAATGATTAACAAAATTACAAACAAAAACAGCGGCTACATGTAATGCTTTTCGTTGCTCATCAGAAACAGGATGTACTTTTTTTGAAATAGCAAGAGCAACTTTTTGTAAGACTTTGAAATCATCTTCATTTTCTGCTTCAAGACAAATTGGAATTTCAGAGAAATCGATAGCTTTTGTTTTTGAAAATGTTTGCAAAGGATAAAAAACACCTCTTCTATTTTTTGCATCTAAACTTGTTATGGCTGATGTACCAGAAGTATGAACAACCAATTCGTTTTTAAAAGGTAATGATTCAGAAACCTCATGAATGGCTAAATCAGTTACACAAATAATATAGATATCTGCTTTATGCAACTCTTGGTACTCACAAGTTTGTATCTCTTTGGGAAAATCAGGAGAATAATAACGAGAAAAAACTTGAAGAACCTCTACTTCATTCGATTTTTTAAACGCCTGAAATAGATGTGTAGCTACATTTCCCGAACCTAATAATACTACTTGAATCATAGAGCGAAGATACACATTTCAAAAGCAAACACAAAATAGATTTTTAATACTTTATTTCATTGCTAACATCAATTTAAGTATGTTTAGAATTTATAGTTGATAATTTTACGTTTATTAAAAATGCTTAATTTTGACAAAAATATAATGTCTATGAAAATTGTTATTTCTCCAGCTAAATCATTAAATTTTGAAAAAAAGGTTCCTACAGATTCCTTTAGTGAAGCCATCTTCTTAAAAAAAGCTGAAACCATCCAAAAAACGCTAAAAAAGAAAAAACCAAAAGAACTCATGGCTTTAATGGATATTTCTGAAAAATTAGCCGAATTAAATTGGCAAAGAAATCAAAATTGGACATTACCTTTTACTCCTGAAAATGCAAGACAAGCTGTTTATGCATTTGATGGTGATGTTTACTCTGGATTAGATGTTTATTCTTTACCGATAGACAAATTATCTAAGTTGCAAGATAAATTGAGAATTCTTTCTGGATTATATGGTTTATTAAAGCCATTAGATTTAATACAAGCGTATCGATTAGAAATGGGCACTAATATCTCAATAGGAGTTAGTAAAAATCTATACGAATTTTGGAAAAAGACACTAACAAATGCACTAAATTCAGAACTTAAACAAGGTGAACTTTTTATAAATTTAGCTAGTAATGAATATTTTAGTGCTATTGATATTAAAACACTTAAAGTTCCAATAATTACACCTGAGTTCAAGGATTATAAAGATGGAAAACTTAAAATTATTTCATTTTTTGCAAAAAAAGCAAGAGGTTCAATGGTACGTTTTATCATTGATAATGAAGTAGAAACTATTGAACAGTTAAAACTATTTAATTATGAAGGGTATGCGTTTGATGCTAATTTAAGTAGTGAACAAAAATTAGTTTTTACAAGATAAAAGACCTCTTTCAAAAAGCATAGAAAAGAGGTCTTTTCAAATAAAAACCTTATTAATGAACATTTGATAAATCAACTTTGCTTTTGCCCGATTTTACGAACAAGACAATAGGAATACAAGCTAGAAACATAATACCTAAAAACATGAATACATCCATATAAGACAATACGGTTGCTTGTTTAGTTACTGATAAATCAATTATTTTATAAGCTTTATCTAAGGCTTCATTAGATGAATATCCCTTCGCAATAAAACCTAATTTTAATTGTTCTATTCGCTGTTGCACAGTCAAACTAGAACCATTTAAGTGACTTATGAGGTCAACTCTATGATTTTGTGACCAACGCGCAATATAAGTGGTAATAATTGCAATACCAAAAGAACCACCAAGTTGTCTCATCATACCTGTAAATGCTGCACCATCACCAATCTCACGTCCTTTTAAACTCGATAGAGACAATGTAGTAATTGGTACAAATAAAAGACCAAGACCAATTCCTCTTAAAAGTAAAGGATTAAACATATGCTCACTACCTGTATCAGGAGTCATGATTGAATACATCCAAAAGGTAAATCCAAAAAAGATAGAAAATCCTAGTGCAACCATGTAAGTTTGGGGAATTCCTTTTTGAATAAGCTTACCAATAATTGGCATCATGATTCCAGTCATAATTGAACTAGGTATTAAGAGTAAACCTGCATCAGTAGCTGTCCAACCCAAAATTGCTTGCGTATAAATAGGAATTACAAAAGTAGAACCATATAATCCAAAACCTAAAATAAAACAGAGAATTACTCCAATTTTTAAATTACTATCATTCAATACCCTAAGATTTACAATAGGATATTTATAAACCAATTCTCTCCAAATAAACAATAATAAACCTACAAAAGAAACAACAGATAAGACAACTATTGTTTGGTTTTCGAACCAATCATCCTGTTGACCATGTTCCAAAACAAATTGTAGCGAGCCTATAAAAGCTGTTAAAAAAAGAATTCCCCACCAATCCACTTGATTGGCTTTCAATTTTTCTCCATATTTTGGACTTTTAACGTAGGTTAAGGTAAGTAATGTAGCTATAATTCCTATTGGAATGTTGATGTAAAAAATATATGGCCAAGAAAAATTATCAACTAAATAACCTCCTAAAGGTGGTCCTAATGTTGGCCCTACAATAACTCCCATTCCATAAATAGCTTGAGCCATTCCCCGCTTTTCAACAGGATATGATTCGGTTATAATGGTTTGTGCAGTTACCAATAAGGCGCCACCTCCCATACCTTGAATAAATCTAAACATTACCAACTCCCAAATATTACTCGCATTTCCACATAAAAACGAAGCCACAGTAAAAATTACAATTGATACTGCAAAATAGTTTCTTCGACCAAATTGTTGTGATAACCAACTCGTCATTGGAATAATAATTACGTTAGCAATTGCATATGCCGTTATTACCCAAGCAACATCTGTTAAGGTAGCACCTAAACTTCCACGCATATCATTCAGTGCTACATTTACAATTGTGGTATCTACAATTTCTAAAAGCGCACAAAGAATTGCTGTAATGGTAATAATTACTCTTCTGTAACCGTATTCAACTAAATTTTCTGTTTCCAAAATGTTTTATTTTACGTGAACATCAACAAATACATTCATTCCAGGTCGTAATAGTTTTACTTTTTCTTTATCATTTGAATTTGATAATTTAATTTTTACTGGTAAACGTTGTACCGTTTTAACAAAATTTCCTGTAGCATTATCCGGAGGTAAAATCGAAAATTTTGAACCCGTTGCTGGTGAAAAAGAAACGATTTCGCCTTCAAAAGAATCATCTGGGTAAGCATCAACCTCTAAAGTTACTTTTTGCCCTTCACGCATTTTATTTAATTGCGTTTCTTTAAAATTAGCTACAACCCAAGTATCTTGATTATTAACTAAATAGAATAAAGCTTGGCCTGGTTGTACCAATTGCCCAACTTGTATATCAATATTAGATACTTGACCATCTACTGAAGCTGTTATAATAGTATAGCTTAAATTTAATTTAGCAGCATCATATGCAGCTTGCGCTCTATTAATATTGGCGTTAGCAACATGAGTTTGTTTAGAAGCAACTGTTATTTTTGATACTACTGCATTTTTCTGATTAGCACTTGCAATTTTCTGTTGTTTCAACATTTCTACTTGTTTTAATGCTTCTTGTTTAGCTGCCCACGCTTGTTCATATTGTTGCTTAGTAATAGACTGATTTTTATATAAATTAGAATAACGTTCAAAATCATTCGAAGCTCGCTCTAAACGAACTTTTGCCATTTCTATACTTTCAGTATTTGATTGAATTGTTGCGTTTGAAATAGAAATATTTGCAGCAGCAGCATCTACATCTGCTTTAGAAACTTCAAACGAATTCTTAGCAGCTAACAAAGCAGCCTCTGCTTCATTCACTTTTACTAAATAATCCTGATTATCAATTATAAAAAGTGTATCTCCTTTTTTTACCATTTGATTATCTTTAACAAATACTTTACTTATATAACCTCCTACTCTAGGAATTATAGGTGTCATATTCTGCTCAATTTGAGCATCATCCGTTTCTTCATGACCTTGTGCATGATTGAATTTGTAAATACCATATATTAGACCTAATACTACAAAAGAACCTAATATTAATGTGAATTTTTTATTTGTCTTTTTCGTTTCCATATTTTTTGATTAATTTTTGTTAGTAGATAATAATGTTCCTTGAGCTGCTTGTAAATCCATGTATTTCAAAACAATATTTGCTCTTCCATAAGTTTCTGAAATTTGTGCTTGTAATTGTTGGGTTTCTGCTTCTAACAAATCATTTGTATCAGCCAAACCATTATCATATTTATCTTTAATAATTCTAAAATTTTCTGAAGCTTGATTAACTGCTTCTTGATATACTTTGTATTGCTCTTTTGCTAAATTGAAATTAGTTTGAGCTGACTTAACTTCGATTTTAACTTGATCATTTAACTGATTAAGATGTAACTCTAACTCTTCAACTTTACTTTTTGCGACTTTCACTTCTTTATTATTTTTAAACAATGAAGAAACATCATAAGAAACACCTACACCAAAATTCATGGCATTAGAAACAGTCAATACATTTTGTAAATCTAAGGCAATATACCCCGACATTAAAGAAATAGAAGGATAGTAATTACTTTTGGCGATTTTTACATTATTTTTTGCTGCTTCAATTTGTGCTGTCATGGCTTTGATATCTTTTCGATTCCATTCATTGAGGGAAGACTCAATTAAAGCCATTTCTTTATCTTTAATTTCAAAATGTGAATTTTCATCCAACTTTAGTAATAAAGCCAATTGATAACTCAAGATTTCTTCGTTAGAAACAGCTTCTTCATAAGCAACTTTATAATTAGAAACCTGTAATTCCGCTTTCAAAAAATCATTTCTTGCTATGATTCCATTGTCCATCATAGCTTTAAAGTCTCTCACTCGCTGAGTAGCTCGCTTAATGTTTTCTTGAATCAATTTTTGACTTTGTTGAGCTTTATATAAATTCAAATATATGGTAATAGCTTCATGTGCTACTTCTTCTTTAGAATAGGCTGCTACATTTTTTTCAGCTTCTAACAAATGCTGAGATAAAGCAACATTATTTTTTATCTTAAACCCAGCAAATAATGGATAAGATAGTGTAGCATTACCTAACATAAGCTGATTGACTTTTGCATTTTGTTGTGACGATGCAGAAGTTGTAGAAGATGAATTATTTAATTTCAAATTTACATTGGCAGAAGACAATCTTTGATATTGACCAGAAATTTTTAAATCGGGTAATTGTCTGTTTTTAGCAACTTGAAATTCTAATTCTTTAGTTTTTACTTTGGCATCAGCTACTTGAGCAGCCGTTGTTTTACTCGAAGCTAATTCAATAACTTCTTTGAGTGTTAAAACTTTTCGTTCTTGAGCCTGAGTTAAAATCAAGGAGAACAGAAAAAAACATAGGGATAATTTACTCTTTTTCATTAGTTAATAAAGCAAGAATGGTTCGTTTAATATGACTTAAAAAAGTCGTTTTTATATAATTAATGTAGGCTTCTTCTGTTTTTAATTGAAGATATTCTTTATAAAAATTGCTATTGGTTTCAAAGTGTATGTATGAACCTATAATCAAAGGAGGAATTAATTCCACCAAAACATTTTTGACAAATACCTGTTGGTCTTGCCCTTCTTTTACAATTGAACGAAGAAATTCAATGTTATGCTCTTTAATTTCATTATATTCTCGACACTCCATTACTCTTTTTTTGATAATTATTTCGGAGTGAATAATATTATAAATGGAGCGATTGGCCTGAATTCGGGTAATATATAACTCAATCACTTTTTCCATTTTTTGAATTGGCGTTATTGATTCCTTGGAAACTTCCTCTATTTTTAAACGCAAGCCTTCAATACGATAAAGTAATAAAGCTTCAAGCAATTTATCCTTTGAACCGAAATAATAAGAAATCATTGCTACATTAACCCCTGCTTCTGTTGCAATATCTCGTACGGATGTGCCATCAAAACCATTTATAGAAAACAGTTTTTCAGCTACGTTTAATATTTCAGTCTTTTTTATGTTATTAGACTTCATCTTTTAATTTTGATGCAAATTTAAACAAACGTTTAATTTAAACAAGTGTTTAATATGTTAAAAAAAAACAAAAAATAAAAGATTGAGTTATAAATTTTAATGGAGAAGCCAATTTTTCAACATCCATTTGCCTTGTGGTGTCATAATACTTTCAGGATGGAACTGAACACCTCTCACATTGAATTCAGTATGCTTTAGTGACATAATCTGTTTGTTTTCATCTACAGAAGTAATGATTAAATCATTGGGCAAATTTTCTTGCGAAACGACCCATGAATGATATCTTCCTACTTCGATTGTAGCTGGTAAACCTTCAAAAATAATATCTTGATTTACAACAGAAATTAATGAAGAAACGCCATGAACTACATTGGTTAAATTTAAAAGTTTAGCCCCATAAACTTCACCTATTGCCTGAAGACCAAGACAAATACCAAGAATATCTTTAGAATTTCCATAATGCTCAATTACCTTTTTAAGTAATCCTGCTTCTTCAGGAATTCCAGGACCAGGAGATAATAAAATTTTATTAAACGGTAATAAGTCATTCAATTGAAACTCATTATTTCTAAAAACTGTTACATCAGCTCCTAAATCTTCTAGATAATGAATCAAATTATATGTAAAACTATCATAATTATCAATTACAACTACACTTATTGCCATAAAATAAATATTGCTAACGAACAAAAGTATCTATTTTAGTTCTATTTTCAAATAAACCATAATTCTAATGTTATTAAAATTAAATTTTAGTTCAATATAACTCTTGTTTTTCATAATTTTGACATTTAAATGCTAGGAATGATAATGGATACAATATTTTTAATTGGTGATGCTGTAATGGTATTAGACGATTCTTTAGAAGGAAAAGTCATTGGCTTTGGTCAACATCAATACATCAAAATAGAGACTACAGAAGGATTTATTTTAGAATATAAACCTAATGAAATTATAAAAGTTTCGAAAGAAGAAACCCCTATTCAATTCAATAAAAGTGTGGCTCAAATTTTGGCTGAGAAAGAACCAAGTAAAAAAAATAAAGCACCACTTATAAAGCCTTCAAAAAAAGAGCAAATGATTTTTGAAGTTGATTTACACTTGGAGAAAATAATTTCTGGTAAACATCAACATATGAGCAATTTTGATAAGTTGTCAATTCAATTAGATGAAGCTAAAAAAGCCATTGAATTTGCTATTTCAAAAAGATACCAAAGAGTAGTTCTTATTCATGGTGTTGGTGAAGGAGTTTTAAAATCTGAATTAGAATTTTTATTGAATAGATATGAGAATGTATCCATTCAAGAAGCGAATTACAACAGATATGGATTGGGAGCTATGGAAATTTACATCAAACAAAATTAAATCATGCAAAAAATATATTTAGACAATGCCGCTACAACCCCACTTCGTACTGAAGTAATAGATGAAATGGTACGAGTCTTAAAAAACGATTTTGGCAACCCTTCTTCTACACATTCATTTGGCAGAAGTGCTAAGAATATTGTTGAAACTTCAAGAAAAACTATTGCAAAGCACTTACGCTGTTCTGCTCAAGAAATTATTTTTACAAGTAGCGCTACAGAATCGACGAATTGGATTTTGAGCCAATTAGTAACTAAACTTGGTATAAAGCGATTCATCACAAGTAAAATTGAGCATCATGCAACATTACATACTGTTGAACATCTTGCGAAAGTTCACAATTTGGAAGTCGTTTATGTTCCTATTTTAAATAATGGAAATATAGACATTTCAGTAGTATCAAAATTACTTGAAGAACCCGTAAAAACTGCCGTTTGTTTAATGCATGTAAACAATGAAATTGGCACCATATTAGATCTCAAAAAAATGAGTGAATTATGTAGTATTAATAAGGCTTATTTCTTTTGTGACACTGTTCAATCTGTTGGTAAAACCGAAATAGATTTAAGTCAAACTCCAATCGATTTTATCATTGCTAGTGCACATAAATTTCATGGTCCCAAAGGGATTGGTTTTGTTTACATAAAAAAGAGTATCCTGATAGACCCCCTATTTTATGGTGGTGAACAAGAAAAAGGATTACGAGCAAGTACAGAAGCAACACATCAAATTGCTGGATTGGCTAAAGCTTTGGATTTAAGCTATTTAAATTTAGATGAGGAACGAGCATATATTTCTGAGTTAAAGACACAGTGCGTCAACTTACTAAAAACTATTTTTCCAGCAGTTGTAATCAATGGAGAAAATACTTTTTACAATATTTTAAACGTAAGTTTACCTATTAGTGAAGACAAGGCTGCTATGCTATTATTTCAATTAGATATGAAAGGTATTGCTGTTTCAAGAGGAAGTGCATGTCAAAGTGGAAGTTCAAGACCTTCACATGTTTTAGCAGAATTTTTGAGTGAAGAAGCTATAAAACATCCTGCGCTTCGGATATCATTTAGTCATTTTAATACTATTGAAGAAATTAAAACTTTAATAGAAATTTTAAATCAGATTTAGAACAAATTAAATTACTTTTTAAAATTTACATTGTATAACATAAAAAAAGCTCTCAAATGAGAGCTTTTTTTATAAATCTTTGAAAATTGTATGCATCAAACGTTTCTTATCATTAATACTTTCTTCTAATGATATCATCGTTTCTGTTCTATATACTCCATCAATATCGTCAATTTGGAAAATTACTTCTTTTGCATGACTTGTATCTCTTGCTCTTATTTTACAAAAAATATTAAATTTCCCAGTAGTAACCGAAGCAACTGTTACAAAGGGAATTTCGTTTATACGTTCTAAAACAAACTTAGTTTGCGAAGTACTTTGCAAAAATATACCCACGTAAGCAATAAAAGAATAACCTAATTTTTCATAATCTAATGTTAAAGAAGAACCTTGAATAATTCCAGCATCTTCCATCTTTTTTACTCTAACGTGAACAGTTCCGGCAGAAATCAATAGTTTTTTAGCAATATCAGTAAAAGGAATTCGGGTATTATCAATTAACATATCCAAAATTTGATGATCTACTTCATCTAAACGAAACTTACTCATAATAATCTATTTATATATTTAACCAACTAACTTTCCATTAACAAATTCTCTATTTCCAATATGGAAATTTGCTTTCTCACCTATTTTAGGAAATTTACCATATATAGAATCAAATAGCTCACCTTTTCCATCATAAACTTGATGTCCAAACAATTCTGTTTCACTTACAATTTGATAAATAACAGCTTCAAAATCAATTTTATTCCCTCTCAGAAACTCAGAATATTGTACTGCAAAGTTAATATTTTTTTCTACATTATTCTCAAAAATTTTCACATTTTTAAAAATTATATCAACAAAACATTTGTTATTTTGAAAAATATTCAAATAATTTTCTAAAACACTAGTAGCTATATCGTTTTCGTTAATAGAGTAAAATGCTGATAACAAAGAAATAAAAACATATTTTCTCACTTCATCTCGCTCATAATCATCTTGAAAATGTCCTGCTTCAAATAAAATTGTAGGAATACCAATACTCGTAAAATAATCGCCCGTGCAATTCAAATTAAAAGAATCATCAAATCTTCCTATTTGACCAGGAATATAGTTGCTTAAATTTTTAACTATTCCATTTATAATGTTTGCAGCTTTAACTCTAGTTTCATTAAATGTTCTTGTTTCATCAAATGCTGCTGTTAAAAAAGACATAGTTGCTGGTTTTTGAGTCTCTATTAAACCAAAAATAGTTCGCTGATCATGCATATTAAAACAATAATCAGGTTGGAATTCATTTACTAATTGCCTTAAAATTAAACTCTCTTTTTGAGTACACTCTAAAGCATCTCTATTCAAATCTACTTTATTAGCATTTTCTCTTGTATACAACTCAGCACCATCAGGATTAAGCATTGGAATTACGCAAACCATGAATTTTTCTTTAATGAATGAATAAAAACTAGGCTCTATTCGACAATAATTCAAAAAATCAATTAATCCTTTTGTTGAGGTAGATTCATTACCGTGCATTTGAGACCAAATTAAAATCTTAGTTTTACCTTGACCAAATGTAATGGATGAAATAGTTTTACCTAACTCAGACTTACCAATCTCTTTTATTTTAAAAGCTGAATGAAATGTTTTCAAAAAAGTGTCAATTTGATCTAAAACAACATATCGACCTTTTATTGGATGATATAAAAATTTTGTTGCTAAATGTAAATCATTTTTCATGTTACAAATGTAAATAGAAATAAATTTACAATTGTAAACAGTTGAAAAAGCCTTCTTTTTTACAATTGTAAACATTAAATACTCATGTTTGTTTACAAAATTAATTTTATTTATACATAAAAATTTATTTATTTAAAAATCAATTAATTAATTCTATTTAACTAAACTATAAGTTTATATATTTTACCACTCGTTATCAAATTTACAATTGTAAATAGTAGTTGTGTTTTTAAATTTATTACATTTGTAAACAACAAATGTAATTTTGTAAATTATGATTTTAGAAGATTTTATTAAGCGATTAGAACAGCTATTTGAGTACTATGGATTATCTGCATCTTCCTTTGCTGACAAAATTCAAGTGCAACGCTCTACTATCTCTCACCTACTTGCGGGTAGAAATAAACCTAGTTTAGATTTTATTTTAAAAATTGTGGAATATTTTCCAGAAGTTGATGTATTGTGGATACTAAATGGAAAAGGAACATTTCCAAAAAATACTTTATTAGAAAATACTACTGACTCTATTTTCACAAAACAAGAAAACATAAAAGAGCAAATAGATTTATTCTCCAACGAAAATACTAACAACAAAGTAACTATGAAAGAAAAGGATAAATCTATTCCTAACGATATTAAAGAACAGGATTGGCCTCATTCAGAA
>NZ_JAGKWP010000198.1 GCF_021151785.1 Flavobacterium sp. | reverse complement strand
TAAATCTACACTTCCACCGGCAGGAATATTTGTTGAACCCGATGCGGTGATCATTGCCAGAGGCAGGTCATTCACAGTAACAACCGTTGCTGATGAAGTGGATGAACAATTCCCAGCATTGCTTACTTCTACCGTATATGAACCCGCTGCCGTTGCTGTAAAGTTCTGTGCTGTTGCTCCTGTGATTGCTGTGCTACCATTCATCCATTTGTATGATGAACCTGCACTTGCTGTAAGTGTTACACTTCCACCTGAACAAAATGCTGTTGGTGTAGTTGTGGTAATCGTTGCTGTTGGTGCAGCGCTTACTGTAACAGTTGTTGCTGTTGAAGTTGCTTTGCAGCCTGCTGCATTGCTTACTTCTACTGTATAGCTTCCTGCTGCCATTGCTGTATAGGTCTGTGCTGCTGCTCCAGTAATGACTGTGCTACCATTCATCCATTTGTATGATGAACCTGCACTTGCTGACAGTGTTACTGAGCCGCCTGCGCAGAACGTTGTTGGGGTAATTGTCGTGATCGTTGCTGTTGGTGCAGCGCTTACTGTCACAGTTGTTGCTGTTGAAGTTGCTGAACAGTTACCTGCATTGCTTACTTCTACCGTATATGAACCCGCTGCTGTTGCTGTATAAGTCTGTGAAGTTGCTCCTGTGATTGCAGTGCTACCATTCATCCATTTGTATGATGAACCTGCACTGGCTGTTAATACTACTGATCCGCCTGCGCAGAACGTCGTTGGGGTGCTTGCTGTGATTGCTGCTATTGGTGCAGCGCTTACTGTCACCGTTGTTGCTGTTGAAGTTGCTTTACAGCCTGCTGCATTGCTTACTTCTACTGTATAATTCCCCGCTGTGGTTGCTGTATAAATCTGTGAAGTTGCTCCTGTGATGGCTGTGCTACCATTCATCCATTTATAAGATGAACCAGCACTTGCTGTAAGTACTGCACTTCCTCCTGCACAGAAGCTCGTTGGTGTAGTTGTGGTAATCGCTGCTGTTGGCACAGCGCTTACTGTCACAGTTGTTGCTGTTGAAGTTGCTTTACAGCCTGCTGCATTGCTTACTTCTACCGTATATGAACCCGCTGCTGTCGCTGTATAAGTCTGTGCTGTTGCTCCTGTGATGGCTGTCGTGCCATTCATCCATTTGTATGATGAACCTGCACTTGCTGTTAATACTACTGAGCCACCTGCGCAGAAGCTCGTTGGTGTACTTGTGGTAATCGTTGCTGTTGGTGCCGTGCTTACTGTTACCGTTGTTGCTGCCGAAGTTGCTTTGCAGCCTGCTGCATTGCTTACTTCTACCGTATAGGAACCCGCTGCTGTTGCTGTATAAGTCTGTGCTGTTGCTCCTGTAATAGCTGTGCTACCATTCATCCACTTGTATGAACTTCCTGCACTTGCTGTCAGCACTACTGATCCTCCTGAACAGAACGTCGTTGGTGTCGTTGTTGTAATTGCTGCCGTTGGTGAAGCATTT
>NZ_JAGKWP010000072.1 GCF_021151785.1 Flavobacterium sp. | reverse complement strand
GAATAATTGATTAAAATAAGTAGTTATAATACAATTAATATATTAACTTATGAAAAAGATAGCTTTCATACTAATAGTATTGGTTTTTAATTTTTTACCAGCACAGGATAAAATTAATCAATTTGATGAAAAAGGATTACGCCATGGAATTTGGAAAGGTTATCATGATGAGTCTAAACGACCACGTTATGAAGGTATTTTTGAACATGGTAAAGAGAAAGGTATTTTTAAATATTTTGATGATACCAAAGCGAGTACAGTGATTGCTACTAGAGATTTCTCTAAAGGTGATGGTTCTTGTTATACCGTTTTTTTTGATCAAAAAGGAAATAAAGTAAGTGAAGGTTTAGTCGTGAATAAGATATATGAAGGAGAATGGAAATATTTTCACAAAGAGTCTAAAGATATAATGACTTTAGAGTTTTATAAATCGGGAAAATTAGATGGAACCCGTAAGGTTTTTTATAAGAATAAGGTGCTTGCTGAAGAAGCAGTTTACAAGGAAGGTAAGAAAAATGGTTTAGCAAAAACTTATAATGAAAACGGAAAATTAATAGAAGATGTTAATTATACTAACGATAAATTAGAAGGTAAAGCGGCTTATTATGATGGAACTGGAGCAAAATTATATGAAGGAAATTATAAAGGTGGCGCAAAAGTAGGGAATTGGAAATTCTTTGAAAATGGTAAGGTAATAAAAGAAGTGAAAGCAGAAAAATTTTCAAAAGAATTAGCTAAATACGAAGAAAAAAGAATGAAGTCATTAGCCACTTCACAAAAGGAAGGGAAAAAATAATATGCAAAGAGTAGTTGTAGGTTTATCAGGCGGTGTAGATTCGAGTGTGGCTGCCTATTTACTTAAAGAACAAGGATATGAGGTGATCGGCTTGTTTATGAAAAATTGGCACGATGATACAGTAACCATTTCAAATGAATGCCCTTGGTTAGAAGATAGTAATGATGCACTTTTAGTAGCTGAAAAATTAGGAATTCCATTTCAAACAGTAGATTTATCGGAACAATATAAAGAGCGTATTGTGGATTATATGTTCAATGAATACGAAAAAGGTAGAACTCCAAATCCCGACGTTCTTTGTAACAGAGAAATTAAGTTTGATGTGTTTATGAAAATTGCTCTTTCTTTAGGTGCAGATTTTGTAGCAACGGGACACTATTGTAGAAAAAACACAATTGAGGTTGATGGCAAACCTGTTCATCAATTATTAGCTGGAAAAGATAACAATAAAGATCAATCGTATTTTTTATGCCAATTGTCTCAAGAACAATTGAGCAAAGCTTTATTTCCAATTGGAGAACTTACAAAACCTGAAGTCCGTGCTATTGCAGCGAAAGCTGATTTAATTACAGCTGAGAAAAAAGATTCACAAGGCTTATGTTTTATTGGTAAAGTTCGTTTGCCTGATTTTTTACAACAAAAATTACAGCCAAAAGAAGGTGTGATTATCGAAATTCCTGCCGATGCTGCCATATATAATCAATCTATTCCAAGATTTGAAAATTTGGAAAGTGAATTAGCT
The DNA here is from genome assembly GCF_021151785.1 of Flavobacterium sp. GTDB lineage: Bacteria > Bacteroidota > Bacteroidia > Flavobacteriales > Flavobacteriaceae > Flavobacterium. The sequence continues at coordinate 11,097 of NZ_JAGKWP010000072.1, read as the reverse complement.
TATGAAGCGCAAAATAAAGATTATTCCAATTCAGTCGGAATTGTTAAAGCAAAACATCAAGGCGCACATTACTTTACTAAAGGTCAACGAAAAGGATTAAATGTAGGAGGAACGAAAGAGCCTTTGTTTGTTATTGAAACAGATGTAGAAAATAATATTATTTATACAGGACAAGGTAATCAACATCCAGGTTTATTTAAGAGAACATTATTCATTCAAAATAGTGAAATTCACTGGATAAGAGAAGATTTACGATTAAAATCTGGACAAACTAAAGAAGTTTGGGCGAGAATCAGATATAGACAACCTTTACAAAAAGCTACTTTATATCAATTTGATTCTGGAATGTATGTACGTTTTCAAGAACCACAATCTGCAATCACAGAGGGACAATTTGTAGCTTGGCATGAAGGTGAAGAATTGTTAGGTAGTGGAGTAATCTCTTAAAAATGATTATATTTGATAAAAATTGAATTTATGAAAAGCAAGTACGTTTTTTATTTAATTTTTATCGTCCAATTCAGTTTTTCTCAAGTTGAAGACGCTTGGATTTATTTTAATGATAAGCCTAGTGCTTCTGTCTTTTTGTCAAACCCCTTAAGTATGTTAACGCAGCGATCTATTGACAGGCGGCTTGCTCAAGGAATTACTATTGATATAACTGACGTACCTGTGGAGCAAAGTTACATTAACCAAATCATACTCTCACCAGGAATTACTGTTATGGCTAAATCAAAATGGTTAAATGCAGTACATGTTAGAGGTTCACAAACTAATATTCAAAACTTAGGTGATTATCCATTTGTTAATCAAATCATTTTTGCAAATCATTCTCTTAATCCTAATGGGAGAGTCAAGCAAGTTAGTCATCAAGTCAAAAAAGTTTCAAAAAATCTAGATGCTTTAGTAACTTATAATTATGGAGGCGCTACAAATCAAATAGAAATGTTGAATGGGCATTTATTGCATCAACAAAATTATACTGGTCAAGGAAAAATAATTGCAGTTTTAGATTCTGGCTTTATTGGGGTTAATTCCGCGGCTCCTTTTCAAAATTTAATTAATAATAATCAAATTTTAGGGGGTTATAATTTTCCAGATGCTAATTCTAATTATTTTTCTAGACATAATCATGGTACAATGGTATTGTCAACGATGGGAGGTTTTACAGAAGGAGAATTGGTAGGAACAGCACCAAATGCTCAATATTACTTGTTTATAACTGAAGATATTAATTCTGAAAATCCTGTTGAAGAATCCTATTGGGTTGAAGCGGCTGAACTAGCAGATTATTATGGGGTAGATGTAATTAATTCGTCATTAGGCTACATGGATTATGATAATCCTGCATATTCATATCAATATGAAGACATGATTGGTACAAAAACATTTATAGCAAGAGGCGTTAATATGGCTTTTTCAAAAGGTATTGTAGTTGTTGTAAGTGCAGGGAATTCTGGAGCAACTGCGGAACCTCATATTGGTACTCCTGCTGACGCTGTTGGAGCATTAACTATTGGAGCTGTAAAATCAGACGAAACTTATGCTTCTTTTAGTTCCATAGGCCCCTCTTTCGATGGAAGAATAAAACCTGATGTTTGTGCCAAAGGACAAGCCGCAACGGTTTCAAATACCGCAGGTGCAATAGTTACAGTCAATGGAACTTCTTTTTCAGGTCCTATTATGGCTGGTATGGTTGCCACATTTTGGTCTGCTGTACCTTCATTAACTGCCTCACAAGTTGTAAATTATATTAAACAATCAGCAGATCAATATACACTCCCGACGGCACAAAAAGGATATGGAATCCCAGATTTTCAATTTGCTTTAAACGCAGCTTTACAATTAAATGAATATTCAACAGATATTGCCTTTCAATTAGTAACTAATCCTGTTCAAAATGTAGTTAATTTTAGAATGAATAGTACAATAAATTCAGGAAAAATTAGTTTATATAATTCAATAGGTAAAAAAGTAATTGAAGAAGAAATCTCAGTAGATAAGCCCTTTATTTACGTAACAAATTTGGCTAATGGAGTCTATTATTATAACTTTGAGTCCAATCAAAATTATAAAGGAAAAATTATAAAAAAATAAGAAATAATAGTTTCAAATCTTATGAATAGAATTATACAATTATTTGGCATAGAATACCCAATTATTCAAGGTGGTATGATTTGGAATAGTGGTTATAAATTAGCAAGTGCAGTTAGTAATGCTGGCGGTTTAGGCTTAATAGGAGCAGGTTCTATGTATCCAAATGTTTTAAGAGAGCATATACAAAAATGTAAAAAAGCTACTAATAAACCATTTGGTGTAAATGTGCCTATGTTGTACCCGAATGTTGAAGAAATAATGAACATTATAGTTGAAGAAGATGTGAAAATTGTTTTTACTTCTGCAGGTAATCCAAAAACATGGACTTCATTTTTAAAAGAAAAAGGAATTACTGTAGTTCATGTGGTAAGTAGTTCTAAATTCGCACTAAAAGCACAAGAAGCTGGTGTAGATGCTGTTGTAGCTGAAGGATTTGAAGCGGGAGGGCATAATGGACGTGAAGAAACAACTACTTTGACTTTGATTCCAATGGTAAAAGAAAATATAAGCATTCCATTAATTGCGGCTGGCGGAATTGCAACAGGAAAGGGAATGCTGGCAGCAATGATTCTTGGAGCGGACGGAGTACAAATGGGAAGTAGATTTGCTGCTTCTACTGAATCTAGCGCGCATGATGCATTTAAAAGAACTATTGTAGAAACTAATGAAGGTGATACATTAGTAACTTTAAAAGAATTAGCTCCTGTACGATTAATAAAAAATAAATTCTTTCAAGATGTACAAGAAGCCTATTCTAATTGTGCAAGTGTTGATGACTTGAAAACATTATTAGGTAGAGCTAGAGCAAAAAGAGGAATGTTTGAAGGAGATTTGGTAGAAGGAGAATTAGAAATTGGACAAATAGCAGGATTAATTCATGATATTTTACCTGTTTCAACAATTATCGAACAAGTAATTCGAGAATTTGAAGTAGCAAAAAAAGAAATCACAAATTTAACGTTTTAAAGTAAAAACAATGAAAAAAAGTTTATTTGCATTACTATTTTTGGTTAGTTTTTATATTGGAAATGCTCAAACCTATAAGTTCAAAGCAACTGCATTTTCAGTTTCTCAATTAAAAAAGTCTAGAGAATGGACGGCTTGGTCAAAATCACAACCTACAGAATTATTGATTAATTTAGATAGAAGCAAAAATAGGTTTGTTGTTTATTCAGAGGTAATACAATTGTATAATATCTATAAATATGAAGAAAAAAAGGAAACAGAAAAGGAAGCAATAAATCGTTACTTTTGTGTGGATAATGAAGGATTAGATACTGTTATTACAATAGTTACGCCTAAGGAAAATTCTTCAAGAAAACAGATATATATAGCTAATGAAGAGCGAATGATTGTGTATGACTTAATTTATTTAGGAGAAAACAAATAGCTTTGCGTTTACAAGTACAAAAATATATTTCAGATGTTGCTCTTTTTAAAGAGCAACTTTTGCTTTGGGCCTGTCAGTTTCATGAGGTTATTTATCTAGATAGCAATCGAGATTTTAATGCTGATCAATTGTACGCTAATTATGATTTGATAGTAGCTGTTGATGCTTTTACCTCTATAAAAACAGATACTGAGAAGGCTTTTGAAGATTTATACCAATATCAATCGAAGTCAAATGATTGGATATTTGGATATTTGTCTTATGATTTAAAAAATGATATTGAGGAGTTGAAATCTGAAAATTTTGATGGTTTGGGCTTTCCTGATTTATATTTTTTTCAGCCCAAAAAGTTATTTTTTTTAAAGGGTAATGTTTTGGAAATCAAATATTTGAATTTATGTGATGACGAAATTGAATCTGATTTTGAGGAAATTTGTACTCAAAATTTCTCATTGGACTCGACTCTTTTTGTTAATATCAAACCTCGGATTTCTAAGGAGATATATTTAGATAAAACCACAAAAATGTTGCAACATATTCAACGTGGTGATATTTATGAAGCTAATTTTTGTATGGAATTTTACGACGAAGATGCTAAAATTGATCCTATTTCAACTTTTAAAAGATTAAATAGTATTTCTACTCCTCCTTTTGCTGTTTTTTTTAAAAATCATTCAGATTATTTACTTTCTGCATCACCTGAACGATATTTAATGAAGAAAGGAACTAAAATAATATCACAACCTATTAAGGGTACTGCGAAAAGAAGTCAAGATGAACACGAAGATTGGCAGTGGAAAATGAAATTAAAATCTAATGCTAAAGAAATTTCAGAAAATATCATGATTGTTGATTTAGTAAGAAATGATTTATCACATACAGCTACAAAAGGAAGTGTTCAGGTTGAAGAATTATGTGAGGTGTATACGTTTAAACAAGTTCATCAGATGATTTCTACGATTACTTCAGAAATTGCATTAACAACTTCTCCTATTGAAGTATTAAGAACAACATTTCCTATGGGTAGTATGACTGGAGCGCCTAAAATTTCAGCTATGAAAATTATCGAAGAGTTAGAGGAAACAAAACGCGGATTATATAGTGGTGCTGTTGGTTACTTTACTCCAGAAGGTAATTTTGATTTTAATGTTGTTATTCGCAGTATTTTATATCAAGAAGAAAGACGTTACCTTTCATTTTCAGTAGGAAGCGCAATAACTTCAAAGTCGAAACCATTCGAAGAATATGAAGAATGTTTAGTAAAAGCTCAAGCCATGTTTCAGGTTTTAAATCAATAATATGTTACAAGAATATAAACAACATATTATCTCTCAATTTCCTTTTCTTTTGGAAAGTAGAATACTTATTGCAGTTAGTGGAGGAGTAGACAGTATGGTTTTACTACATTTATTGCAACAGTTAAATTTTAATTGTAGTGTAGCACATTGTAATTTCAATTTAAGAGGTACTGAAAGTGACTTGGATGAAGAATTTATTAGAGATTACTGTATTCAAAAGGCTATTCCGTGTTATGTAAAAAGCTTTGATACTATTTTTTATGCTGATAAACATAAGATATCCATTCAAATGGCAGCTAGAGAATTGAGATACCAATGGTTTCATGAATTAGAAAAAAAACACCAATTTAAGTACATTTTAACGGCACACCATTTAGATGACCAAGTAGAAACCTTTTTAATTAATTTCATAAGAGGTACAGGAATTGAAGGTTTATTAGGGATACCAGAAGTTAATGATACTATAATAAGAACATTATTGTGTTTTTCAAGAGAACAAATTTTAAATTTCGCGAATGAGCAAAATATAAAGTGGAGAGAGGATAGTAGTAATGTTTCTGATAAATATTTTAGAAATAAATTAAGGCATCAAGTAATTCCAGTTTTAAAAGAATTAAATCCAAGTTTTTTGAAATCGTTTCAAAGCACAATTGCACGTTTAAAACAGAGTGAAAATGCAGTTATTGAATGTTCAAAAAAGACTTTAGATAAACTTATTCAAGTTAATAATAATCAAATATTTATAAAGATATCAGAATTAAAGAAGATTGAAAATTATACTTTTTATCTTTATCAATGGTTGAAAGAATTTGGTTTTTCGGCATGGAATGATATTTATGCTTTGGTAGATGGACAATCAGGAAAACAAATTTTTTCTCAAACGCATGTTTTGTTGAAAAATAGAGATGCGTTGATTTTAGTTGAGAAATCATCTAGTGAACACGATACTTTGTTTGTTCTAAAAAATATTGAAGAAGAACTTAAATTTCCGTTAAAATTGACTCTCTGTAACGATAGTTACATTCAAGAACAAAATAAGAGTATTATATTTGTTGACGCTGATAAAATTGAATTTCCTTTAATTGTTAGAAAATGGCGTGTAGGAGATGTTTTTTATCCATTAGGCATGAAGGGTTCTAAAAAAGTAAGTAAGTTTTTTAAAGATGAAAAAATTTCCATTTTTGATAAACAAAAAATATGGATTTTAGAAAGTAACAACAAAATAGTATGGATTATAGATTATCGTCAGGATGATCGTTTTAAAGTTGAACAAACAACACAAACTACTCTAAAAATTGAATTTTTAAAATGAAAAAATTGACCTACATTTTAATTGCATTAGTTGGTTTATTTGCACAAGCTCAAATAGTAGAGCCAGTGAAATGGACGGCTAAAGTTATTAAAGTCTCAGAAACCGAGTTTGATTTAATTACTACTGCTCAAATTGATAATGATTGGCATTTGTATTCTCAATTTACACCAGAAGGTGGGGCACAACCATTGGTTTTTACTTATAAAAATCAAAAAGGGAATTATCAATTAGTTGGAAAAACAAAAGAAGGCAAGTATAAAAAAGCGTATAACGATATTTTTGAAATCGATGAATATTTCTTCACAGGGACGGCTAATTTTACTCAAAGAATTAAAGTTTTAAATCCAAAATTAAATTCTGTTTCGATCTTAGTTGAGGGGCAAGCTTGTATTGATGGTAAATGCACACAAACGGAAGCTAATTTATCTTTCAAATTACCTGTAAACCCAAATATAACGTTAGAGGTTAATGAGTTAGAAAATCAATCTAAAAAGGATTCATCAGCTCTTATAGTGGGTAGTCTTAATTCCCAAAAGCAAACTTTAAATAAGGCTTCTCATATAGTATCTAAATCACAACTAAATACGCAAGTCAATAAAGAAGATAAAAATCTTTGGACAATATTTATTTTGTCTTTTTTAGGTGGTTTTGCAGCTATTTTAATGCCTTGTATTTTTCCTATGATTCCAATGACGGTTAGTTTTTTTACCAAACAAAGTAAATCAAGAACGGCGGGAATTAAAAATGCAATTATTTATGGTTTATCTATCATAGTTATTTATGTAGTATTGGGCTCAATAATTACGGCCATTTTTGGTGCAGAAGCTTTAAATGAACTCTCTACAAGTGCTACTTTCAATTTAGTCTTTTTTGGATTGTTAGTTATATTTGCTTTGTCATTTTTGGGCGCATTTGAGATTGTATTACCAAGTTCTTGGGCTACTAAATTAGATTCTCAGGCTGATAAAGGCGGTGTTATTGGAATTGTCTTTATGGCATTAGCTTTAGCAGTTGTTTCATTTTCATGTACGGGACCAATTGTGGGAACTTTATTAGTTGAATCTTCTAGAAATGGTGGGATAGCTCCTGTTGTAGGTATGTTTGGTTTTTCTCTGGCAATTGCTTTACCTTTCATGTTGTTTGCTATGTTTCCAGGATGGTTAAATTCAATGCCTAAATCCGGAGGTTGGTTAAATACAGTTAAAGTTTCTTTAGGATTTTTAGAACTAGCGTTTGCTTTTAAGTTTTTATCCAATGCAGACTTAGCTTATCAAAAGCATTTGTTAGAAAGAGAATTATTTATAGCTATTTGGATTGCGATATTTACAGCTTGGGCTTTATATTTATTTGGAAAATATATGTTGCCTCATGATTATGAGAAAGCAGATAAGATAGGAGTTGGTAGATTAATGATGGCTATTGTTGTAACTACATTTACTTTATATATGATACCAGGTCTTTGGGGAGCACCATTAAAAATCCTTAGTGGGCTAACTCCTCCATCAACTTACAGTGAAATTCCACAAGGTATTCATGGTAATGGTCAAAATACTTCAAAATCAGATTTGCCAGAACACGCACATCTTGGTCCACATGGAATCATCGCTTTTGATGATTATGATGAAGGTCTAGCTTATGCTCAAAAAGTTAATAAACCAGTACTTTTAGATTTCACGGGAGATAATTGTGCAAATTGTAGATTAATGGAAGATAAAGTTTGGTCTAAACCAGAGATTTTACCATTAATAAAAGATAAATTAGTTTTAATATCGTTATACTGTGATCGAAAAGTTGAACTACCGCAAGATAAACAATATATTTCTAAAACTACAGGTAAACAAGTTGTTACTATTGGAAATAAATGGACCGATTTTCAGATTACACGTTATGCTAGTAATTCACAACCGTTATATGTTATTTTAAATAATAAGGGAGAAGATAAATCTAAGCCAATTGCTTATACTACTGATGTTCAGGAATATAAAAAATGGTTGCAAGAGGGAATTTCTTTAGCTAACAAATAATAGATTTTATACTGAAATTAAAAAGACCTTACAATAATTTTTACTGTAAGGTCTTTTTTTTAATCTTCATCTTCTAACATAAAAATTGCTTCTACTTGTGTTTCGAAAAAATGGGCTAATTTCAATGCTAATAAAGTAGATGGTACATATTTTCCTTTTTCCATAGCATTTATAGTTTGTCTGCTTACTTTAATTTTTTTTGCCAATTCCTCTTGAGAAATATTTTTAATTGCTCGAAGAACTTTAATATTATTCGTCATGATTACTAGTGTTTGATTTATATATCATATAATGAAATCGTACAATAAAAAATAAAAGTAGAGTAAACATATTATAAAATAAAACATTTAAATAGGGTAAGCCAAATATAAATAATGTAAAAAATAGAATGATTCCATAATTTAAATAAGTGGCCCAAACTAAACTTTCATATCTTATTTTAGAAATCATTTCGTCTTCTTCCTTTAGTTTTGAAAATCCGACTAAAATTCCACCCACAATGGTTCCAACAGTAAAAATCTCATCCACAATACTGTTTTTTATAAATTTAAAGAATCCAGTAATTTCTCCTATACTTTCTTGATAGATTGAAAAAACCGTAACATTTAAATAATCATCTGTTGAAATATTAAAAACAGTTATAATTAGTATGCCCAAAATACTTGGAACAAATAATAACCAACCTAATTTTTTAAATTGATTAGGAAATAAAAAATGTGTTTTCATAAAAAAAAGTTTAAAATGATTTTCAAAAGTAAAGTTTATTTTACTTTTAGACAAATTTATTTTACAAAAAGTGTATTTTGTTTTACTTTTTTATTTGTAGAAATTTTACTTCTTCAAATTAAATTATTTTCTTATATTTGTATTTATATAAGCCAATAAATAATTTATAAGCCATGTTAGTAAAAGTCTTTGGGAGCGCCGTTTTTGGTGTTGATGCCACTACAATCACGGTAGAGGTAAATATGGAAAAAGGGATTGGATATCACTTAGTTGGATTACCTGATTCTGCCATAAAGGAGAGTAGTTTTAGAATTGCTGCAGCCTTAAAAAACAATAATTATCATTTTCCTGGAAAAAAAATTATTATCAATTTGGCTCCTGCCGATTTACGGAAGGAAGGTTCTGCCTATGATTTGACTATCGCAATAGGAATTCTGGCAGCATCTGGTCAATTGAAAACGGAGGAAATAGGAAATTATATTATTATGGGAGAACTTTCTTTGGATGGAGGTTTGCAACCCATTAAAGGAGCGTTGTCAATTGCAATTAAAGCTAAAGAAGAAGGATTTAAAGGTATTATTCTACCTTTTCAAAACGTAAAAGAGGCTGCCATTGTTGATGGTATAAATGTATATGGTGCTGAAAATGTAACTCAAGTTATTGATTTTTTTGAAGGCATTGGAAGTTTGACTCCAACGATTATTGATTCTAAAGAAGAATTTAATAAAACATTAGATTTTCCTGAGTTTGATTTTGCGGATGTCAAAGGACAAGATTCTATTAAAAGATGTATGGAAATTGCGGCTTCAGGCGGACATAATATCATTCTCATTGGCCCTCCAGGATCAGGAAAAACAATGTTAGCTAAGCGCCTTCCAAGTATTTTACCACCAATGTCTATGCAAGAGGCATTAGAAACTACAAAAATACATTCGGTTGCAGGTAAAATTAAAGAGGCAGGTTTGTTAACACAACGCCCATTTCGTTCTCCTCACCACACTGCTTCATCAGTTTCATTAGTAGGAGGGGGAAGTTATCCACAACCAGGAGAAATATCTCTAGCTCACAATGGTGTCCTTTTTTTAGATGAATTACCAGAGTTTAAAAGAGAGGTCTTAGAGGTTATGCGTCAACCTCTAGAGGATAGAGAAGTAACTATTTCACGAGCAAAATTTACAATTACTTATCCTTCTTCATTTATGTTAGTGGCCAGTATGAATCCAAGTCCAGGTGGTTATTTTAATGATCCAGATGCACCTATTAGTACTTCTCCAGCGGAAATGCAGCGTTATTTGAGTAAGATTTCAGGTCCATTATTGGATAGAATTGATATACATATTGAAGTAACTCCTGTCCCTTTTGAAAAATTATCTGATACTCGAAAGGCGGAAAGTAGTGTGGATATTCGTAAACGTGTTACATTAGCAAGAGCTATTCAGACTGAACGTTTTTTGAAATATGAACATATTCATTACAATGCCCAAATGAGTAGTAAATTAATTAGAGAATATTGTGTTTTGGATGATACTTCATTACATTTATTGAAAACTGCTATGGAACGACTTAATTTGTCTGCAAGAGCTTATGATCGGATTTTAAAAGTAGCCAGAACAATAGCTGATTTAGATACAAGTTTGGCTATCCAGCCTCAACATATAGCTGAAGCTATACAATATAGAAGTTTAGATCGTGATGGTTGGTTGGGTTAATTACAAAAGTCCCGATATTGCACGGGACTTTTGTATGTATTACTCTACTTTTGTGATAATAAATTCACTACGTCGGTTTTGTTGATGTTCTTCTTCTGAGCATTTTACACCATCAGTACAATTGTTGAGTAATTGGGTTTCTCCATATCCTTTGGCGGATAATCGTTCTTTATTTATTCCGTTTTTAACAATATATTCTAAGGTTGATTGAGCTCTTTTTTGGGACAATATTTCATTGTATTGATGAGTTTGTCTACTATCTGTATGCGATCGAATGTCTATAGTCATCTTCGGATATTGTTTTAAAACTTCAATGATTTTTTGTATTTGTGTTTCAGCTTCAGGTCGAATATTCCATTTGTTCAAATCAAATCTGATATTACTAATATTAAAAATTTTGCCTAAATCTGTACCTACTTCTAAAGGAATTTTTTCTCTATTGAGAAACAAATTAAATTGTTCTTTTTCTATTTTTGGATTTATTTTGATTTCAATGCTTTCAAAATCTTTTTTCTGAATTTGCAAAAGATATAAATTATTA
>NZ_JAGKWP010000071.1 GCF_021151785.1 Flavobacterium sp. | reverse complement strand
ACTTAATATTAAAACTCATTTTTCTTGAGTTCTTAACATTAAATTTGCGCAAAATAAATAATAACACAACTAATTCTTAACAACACAACACAACAAAAATGAAAAAACTTATTTACATTCATTTATTTGTTTTTTTTATTATTTTCCCTCTTTCAGCCCAAACTACAAAAGCAGATCAATTTAATGGTTGGGTTTTTTACACAGGTAATCATAAATTGACTGAAAAATGGGGACTTCATACAGAATATCAGTTTAGGCGAAGTGAAGGTTTTTCAAGTCCTATGCAGCATCAAATTCGCTTAGGTGTAGATTATAATCTAAATAAAATATATACTTTTAGCTTAGGTTGGTCTTACATAGAAACTTTTGCTTATGGTGATTTTGCTGAGGAAATTCCAGCAAAGTATAATAATTATAAATTTAATGAACAACGAATTTGGGAACAGTTTATAATTAAACATGCGCAGATCGGACGTTTTCATTATGACAGTAGATTTAGATTGGAACAAAGATGGTTATCCAATGTTAAAAATATTGGGACTACTACAGCTCCACAATATGTTAGAAATAATGATTCAGAAGATGGATATTGGAAATACAGAAATAGAGCTAGATATCGTTTTAGAGTACAAATTCCTCTATCGAAAGCAGAATTAACGGAAAACACTTTGTTTTTTGTTGCAGCAGATGAAATTTTTTTAAATTTTGGTAATTATGTATCTTCTAATATTTTTGATCAAAATAGACTTTATCTTGCCTTTGGATGGAAATTTAATAAGGATACCAACATTCAACTTGGTTATATGAACCAGTTTATAGAAAAAGGTGATGGTTTACACAAAGAAAATAATCATACTATGCAAGTAGCTTTAACTCATAATCTAGATTTTTCTAAAATGTTTAAAAAATAAGAAATATGTCTGCAAAGTACTTTTTATACTCTTTTACTTTATTTTTGTTTTTTTACAAATCAAATGCACAAATATCCATTAAGCAAACGAAATCGGATAATGATATCAAATTATCGACACTACCATATTACAGTTATGGGAAAGGTATTGGAATGACATCTCCGGATAGTTTATTTCAGTTGAATATTCGCTTTAGAATTCAAAATAGAGTTACTTATTTAAAGAATGAAGATGAAAATGGAGCTTATGATGGACAAATAAGACGTTTACGCTTGCGTTTTGATGGTTATGTAGGTAATCCCAAATTTTTATATGCCATTCAATTATCATTTGCACCAGGAGATGTTGGAGAAGTGAAAGAAGGTGAAAATATTAATATTATTCGTGATGCCGTTATTACATATAGACCCAATAAGCGTTGGAATTTAAGCTTTGGACAGACTAAATTACCGGGGAATAGACAACGCGTCAATTCATCAGGGGGATTACAATTAACAGATAGAACAATTAATAATGCTCGTTTTACTATTGATCGTGATTTTGGTTTTCAACTTCACAATATGAATGAGTTTAAGGATCGATTTTCTTATAATTTCAAAGCTGCTGTTTCTACTGGTGAAGGACGAAATTCAACAGAAAAGCCTGATGATGGTGTTGCCGTTACAGGAAAAATAGAACTATTACCGTTAGGTGCATTTACAAAAGATGGTACTTATTTTGAAGGTGATGTACTTCGAGAAAGTAAGCCTAAGTTATTGCTTTCAGGTGCTTTTCAGCAAAATAATCATGCTAGGAGAACACAAGGACAATTAGGCGATGATTTATTTGAGAAAAGAACAATGAAATCAGTCATGATTGATGCTATGTTTAAATATAATGGTTGGGCTGCTATGTCAAGTTTTATGTCAAGATCAACAACTCAAAATGCTTTAACGTTTGATCCAAATGATACATCAAATATGAAATATGCATTTGTTGGAAATGGTTTTGATTATCAATTGAGCTATAATACTAAATCTAATTATGAATTTATAGGAAGATATTCCATCCAAAAGGTTGGCTCTGATATAAAAAATTATGCACCTAATTCAAAACAATATACTTTTGGAATTACAAAGTATATCTGGGAGCATGCATTTAAGTTACAAACGGAATTAACTTTTGATACGTTAGAATATTATAATGGGATAATAAAAAATAATTGGTATTTACGATTTCAAGTTGAAATAGGAATTTAGAACACTTAAATTTCATCTTTTAATACCAATTTTACGGTCTTCTTTTCTTTATTTCTTTCAATTTCAATAATGATTTCTTGATTATTGTTGGAAAGTAGTTCATTTAATTGTGAAAGTGAAAATAATAAGGCAGATTTGTTATTTACACGAAGTAATTTATCACCTATTTTTAGACCTGCCTGCTCTGCTACAGAATGGTTTCTAATATAGGCGATTTCAAAAGTTGGTTTTAAAACAAAGTTGAATTTATGAGTAACATCCGAAAAAACATATTCATTTAAATTGATGGCTTGTATACCGCTTTCTAATTTAATTTTCTCTTCTAAAATTTCATATCCGATATGTTGTAAATGAATACCACTGCTATTATAATGAAAAGTTTCTGAAAAATGAGAGTTAGGCTTGAGGTATAATTTTTTAGAATTGAAATCAAAAATTAGATTAAATTTTTTTAAAATTTCACCACCTAATGAGCCGCTTCGGCCTTTAATATAATTTTTTTCAAAAAAGGTAGTAGAATCAGGAAATGAAATTATAGGAGCATTTAATTTAAAATCAGCTAGTTTAAGAGAGGAAAATCGAATTTTTTTTCCAAAAATAGCACCTCCTAATCCTGTTCCTAGATAGTCATTGATACTTTTTTTATTTTGCGTTAGAAATGTATTTTCAATAAGCCAAAGACCATCTGATAAACCTGTGTCTAGAAGTAGTTTTACATTTTTAGTAGATGAACTGTCTAAACAAATTTGTGTTTCCAAATAAGGTTTGTTTTCAATGATTTCAAGAGAAAGTTCTTTATACTTCTTTTTTATTTTTGAAATCCTTTTGCTTTTGGAATCAAAAAAGGTTAGCATTTTTTTTTGATAATTAATTTCAATAATAAAGTTGAGGAAAAGATTAGTACCGAGTATACCATGGATGGGTATTCCCATATTATTGGCTAATTGGAAGTCATTTTGATTCACTATTATAACATCAAATAGATAGGTTTTAACTTTACCAAGATCAAGTTTATTATTTTTAGAAAGAATTGCATTTACTGGCTTTTTTATGCCCGGACCAGTAATATTTATTTTAGAAGTATTTTCAAAAATAATACTATCTTTTTCTGGAAAGCTAAACAAGATGTTTAAATTAGAACCTGTGTCGAGTATTAAATTAAGATCTGTATCATTGACTTTTGCTTTAAGAATTATAGTGTTATTTATAATTTCAAATGGAATGGAAACTTTTTCTTTGCTTTTAAAAAATGTCCATTGTGCTTGAACGGAGTTCATAACGCAACTAAAGAAAGTAAGTAGTATTAAATAAGACTTCTTCATAATGAAATCATTTTCATAAAGTTACTACTTTTATTTTTAAATAATTAATGAAATAACATAATTCGTTTATTCTGTATCACCTTTTAAAAGGTTACATTGAAAATAATGGATGATGCGCTAGTTTTTTACTAATTTCTTAGTTTTAAGTAGTATTTTTTAAATAAAATAAATCGTAAATTTGCATCACAAATAAACATAGCTATGCCAAAAATATCAAGTAAAGGGCAACAAATGCCTGAATCACCTATTAGAAAATTAGTTCCTTATGCGGAAGGAGCCAAAAAAAGAGGAACGAAAGTATATCATTTAAATATTGGTCAACCCGATATCAAAACGCCTGAAGTAGCATTACAGGCTGTTAAAAATTTTGATATTAAAGTTTTAGAATATAGCCATAGTGCTGGTTTTGAAAGTTATAGAAGTAAATTGTCAAATTATTATAAAAGTCATGATTTACCTGTAAATACAGAAGATATCATCATTACTACTGGAGGTTCTGAAGCTTTGTTATTTGCTTTAGGTACTACTTTAGATCAAGGTGATGAGGTAATCATTCCTGAGCCTTTTTATGCTAATTATAATGGTTTCGCAACAGCAAGTGGTGTTACGGTAGTTCCTGTTATTTCTGGTATTGAAACAGGTTTTGCTTTGCCACCAATTGAAGCTTTTGAAAAATTGATTACACCAAAAACTAAAGCTATATTGATTTGTAATCCTGGTAATCCGACAGGTTATTTATATTCCAAAGAAGAAATGGAAAAGTTAGCTGAAATTGTGAAAAAGCACGATTTATTCCTTATCGCTGATGAAGTGTATAGAGAATTTGCATATGATGGCTTAAAGCATTATTCCGTTTTAAATATTCCTGGTTTGGAGCAACACGCTATCATGATTGATTCCGTATCTAAAAGGTACAGCATGTGTGGAGCAAGAATTGGTTGTGTTGTTTCTAAGAACAAAGAATTTATGGCTACAGCTATGAAGTTTGCACAAGCGAGATTAAGTCCTCCAACGTATGCTCAGGTGGCTAGTGAAGCAGCTCTAGATACACCACAAAGTTATTTTGATGAAGTAATCACTGAATACAAAGAAAGAAGAGATATTCTAATTGCTGAAATGAGTAAAATTGATGGAGTAACCATCGCAACACCGAAAGGAGCTTTTTATTGTATAGCTAAATTACCAGTTAAAAATGCTGATGATTTTGCTCAATGGTTGTTAGAAGATTTTGATTATAATGGTGAAACAGTAATGGTAGCTCCAGCTGCTGGGTTTTATTCAACGCCTGGTGTAGGATTAGATGAGGTTCGAATTGCTTATGTTTTGAAAAAAGAAGATTTAGTTAAGTCGGTTCAAATCTTAAATGAAGCTTTAAAAGTGTATAATAGCAAATAATTTCTTGCAGATAGTTATAAGTCCCTTATGATTTAAACTTAAGGGACTTTTTTATTTTATGATGTTCCAAGAGATTCAAAAATACACACAAAAGAGGCTTTATTAATTGAAGGATAAAATTAAAAAGTATTTATATTTTTCTTTTGTTCAATATGAAATAATCAATACCTAATCCAATCACTAAAACAAAAGCAGCGATTAATAAAGTTTTAATATTAAATTCAGCATAAACTACACCTGCTATTAAGCCTCCTAAAAAGAAAAAAGCAATAATGCTAAGTCTTAGTTTGATAGAAGCTATTATTTTTTCACGTTTTTCACGTTTTTTTTGAAAAAACAATTGTGATATTTCTATACCTAAATCAGTAAATAATCCTGTTAGGTGTGTTGTTCTTATAACTGCATTTGAAATGGTTGTTACCAAAGAATTTTGCATTCCCATAGTAAATAACAAGAGACAAATATAAAACTGATAATGTGCATGAATGAATGTGATATTTTGAAAAGCTATGCTTGTTAATAATAAGACTTCCAGTACTACGGGCAAAATAAAATAGTATTTTTTTGTAAGTTGATATATAGTTTCAATCATAAAGTTTGAAAAAAATGCACCTAAAAAAAAACAAAAAATGTACAAGAAATAAAAAAAGGTTTGATTGAAATTGGCTTGTAATGCTTCTTCCATCATAAACGCAAAGTGTCCAGTGACATTGGTTGTTAATTGTTTAACAGTTAAAAAACCAACTACATTGACATTTCCTGCTACAAAAGAAAGTAAGGAAGCGATTCCTATGTTTTGAATTTGATTTCGGCTATTTCCTTGATGAACAAACATATAATAATAAAAAAATCAATCAACTATAGTTTCTTTATTTTATAAAAGTACTATAAATTGATTGATTATTAAATATTTAGATTATATAATCAGTTAAAATTAAAAAGTAACCTTTACAACCATTGGCTTTCCATCGCGAATGAAGTGTACTTCCTTTACATCTCCAATACTTAATTTTGCCAAACAATCCATATAACTGTAAACTTCTTTTATTTCGCAATCCCCAATTTTAGTAATGACGTCTTTTTCTCTAATTCCTGCTAATTGAGCTGGTCTTCCTTCTGTCACTCCATCAACATGCAAACCATCTCCATGGTCTGTATAGTCAGGCATAATTCCTAATGTTACTTTGTATTTTGGAACTTTCTTTTCTTCAGTTATTTTGGTTTTAGTAAATTCAATATGATGTTGACTTGCTAAATCATCAACTATTCTACTCACATAGCTTACTATATTACTTACACCATAGTAGTTAATTTTATTTTCATCATCACTTGGTTTGTGATAATCTTGATGAGTGCCAGTAAACAAGAATAAAACCGGAATATCTTTCAAATAAAACGAAGTATGATCCGATGGACCAATTCCAGCGGGTTCTTGAGTTACGCTAAATCCAGCGGGTTTGTTTTTTTCAATAATTTCTGAGAAAATAGGTGAGGTTCCTGTTCCGCCAACAACCAGACTTTTTTTATCATCTAATCTTCCAATCATATCCATATTAATCATTGTTACTACATTAGGTACCAATTTTTGTATGTTTGCGGCTATTTCTTTTGAACCCATTAATCCATCTTCTTCGCCCGAGAAAAGAGCAAAAATAATATTTACATTTTCTTTTCTCTTATTTTGAGAATATATACGAGCCAATTCTAAAACACCTGCTACTCCTGAACTATTATCATCAGCTCCATTATGTATTTCTCCATGTGAATTAGGCTTTGTTGAATTATTGTGTTCGTTAAAACCTAAGTGGTCATAATGAGCTCCAATAATGATTGTTTTTTTTGCTCCATTATCAAGATATCCAATAACATTATGTCCCGTAATTGTTTCCCCTTTTCCGTTAGTATCATGCGGATTAGATTTGTATTGATAATTGAAAGGATGAATAAATGTACTGTTATAAGGCTTTAATTTTAATTTTTTAAATTCTTGTTCAATATAAGATGCGGCTAATTTTTCTCCTTTTGAACCCACTAATCTTCCTTCTAAGGCATCCGAAGCTAAGTATGAAATGTGTTTTTTTAGATTTGAAGTTTGAATTTCTTCGGCTTCGTCAGTGTCTACCCAATCAGCAATAAAAACATTTGTTTCTCTTGGTGCGCCTTGTCTGTTACTTGAAAAGACTAACTTTTTTCCATCAGGCGAAAACATAGGAAAGGCATTAAATTCACTTTCCCAAGTAATTTGTTTTAAACCTGTACCATCAATATTGATCATGTATAATTGGAAATCATAACCTTTTACGGCATGATGGTTAGATGAAAAAATAATCTTTTTGTCAGAAGGATGGAAGAAGGGAGCCCAATTAGCTTTTCCTAAATTTGTTATTTGTTTTAAGTCACTACCATCAATATTACAAGTATAAATTTCCATATTGGTTGGAGCTACTAAATTATCGGCCAATAAATCTTTGTATTCTTTAATTTCTGCTTCTGTTTTGGGTCTAGAAGAACGAAATACAAGTTTTTTGCTATCATGTGAAAAAAAACATCCACCATCATAACCTAATCCTGAAGTCACTTGTTTTAAATTGGTTCCATCAATATTCATGGTCCAAATTTCCAAGTCACCACTTCTGATACTTGTAAAAGCTATTTTTTTTCCATCTGGAGAAACCACTGCCTCCGCATCATAACCAGGTGAATTTGTTAATTGTTTTACTATTTCTCCATTGGTATTTGCCATGTAAATTTCAAATTCAGGATAAATAGCCCATAGGTATTTACCGTCTTTTGGTTTAGGAGGGGCAGGACATGCATGATCTGAAGCATGTGTTGAGGCATAAATAATATGTTTCCCATCGGGCATAAAATAAGAACAAGTAGTTCTTCCTTTACCAGTAGATACTAATTTTAACTGGTTAAAATCTGTAATGGGTTGAGTTAAATCTAATGAATAAATTTGATCACAGGCTACACCAAATTGTTTATTGGTTACTTGAAGAGTTAGTTTTTTACCATCTGGACTAAAATAAGCCTCTGCGTTATCTCCTCCAAAAGTTAGTTTTTTAATATTTTTTAGATTTTTTTCTTGAGCTAGACCATGTAGAGTCAAGCTTAAGAATAATAGAGCTGTTATTTTTTTTAGTTGCATAGTGCTTAATTTTTTTGATAATTTTGTTTATCCATGAACTGTTTCTTTTTTACCATATTTAGCAATTACAGTTGCTTCGAAAGCCAACCATTCTTGCCAACGTTTTTCGACATCAATTTTTTCAGCATATTTTCTAGCAAATCCAATAAAAGTGGTGTAATGTCCAGCTTCACTCTCCATTAAATCTCTATAAAATTGAGCTAATTTTTCATCTTTTATATTTTCTGAAAGAACTTTAAAACGTTCACAACTTCTTGCTTCAATCATAGCAGCAAATAATAATCTTTCAATTAATCCTGCTTCACGGCTTCCATCTAAGTGATCTTTCATGTATCTAGCCAATTCATTGACATAATCGTCTTTTCGTTCTCGCTCAAATACCAATCCTTTTTCTTTAATTATATCGTGAACCATTTTAAAATGTTCCATTTCTTCAATTGAAATTTCTAACATGGCCGATACTAAATCTTCTTTCTCAGAATTATTAATAATCAGATTGATAGCATTTGTTGCCGCTTTTTGTTCACACCATGCATGATCACTTAAAATTTCTGCAATATTGCTTTCTACGATATTTACCCATCTTGGGTCAGTTGGTAATTGTAAACGTAACATGAGTATTTTATTTTGCTTAAAAAAAGGTTTAACGTTTCGTTAGAAAGCATTAAACCTTTACAATTTTCACTTATTTTTTACATTTAATTTGGTTAGAAAGTAAACATTGGTCTTTCAGCCATTAATTCGTTTACTTCCTCAGCTACTTGTTCTAAAATAGCTTCATCTTTATGGTTCAAAATCACTTTATCAATCAAAGCAACTACAGTTTCCATATCTTCTTCAATTAAACCTCTTGTGGTAATGGCAGGAGTTCCAACTCTAATGCCAGACGTAATAAATGGTGATTTATCATCAAAAGGGACCATGTTTTTATTGACTGTGATTTCTGCTTTAACTAAGGCGTTTTCAGCTTCTTTTCCGGTAATTCCTTTGTTTCTTAGATCGATTAACATCATGTGATTGTCAGTTCCTCCTGAAATAATATTATATCCTCTTTTTACAAAGGCTTCGGCCATTGCTTTAGCATTTTTCTTTACCTGCATGGCATATTGGAAAAACTCATCTGTTAGACATTCTCCAAAGGCTACAGCTTTTGCAGCAATTACATGCATTAATGGCCCTCCTTGATTACCAGGGAAAACAGACATGTCAAGAATATTCGACATCATTTTGATTTCTCCTTTTGGAGTAGTATGTCCCCATGGATTAGGGAAGTCTTTACCCATCATAATCATACCACCTCTTGGACCTCTAAGGGTTTTGTGAGTTGTAGTAGTTACGATATGGCAATGTGGAATAGGATCGTTTAATAAGCCTTTAGCAATTAAACCTGCAGGATGTGAAATATCAGCTAACAAAAGTGCACCTACTGAATCTGCAATTTCTCTAAAACGTTTGAAATCCATATCTCTAGAGTAAGCAGATGCTCCAGCAATAATTAATTTTGGCTCTTCTTTAGTAGCTATTTCTTGAATTTTATCGTAATTTAAAACACCTGTTTCTTGTTCAACCCCATAAAATACAGGTTGATAAAGTTTACCCGAAAAATTAACTGGAGAACCATGAGTTAAGTGTCCACCATGTGCCAAGTCAAAACCTAAAATTTTATCTCCTGGCTTTAAACAAGCAGCAAAAACAGCAGTATTAGCTTGTGAACCAGAGTGAGGTTGAACGTTAACATATTCCGCTCCGAATAATGCTTTTGCTCGGTCAATTGCAATTTGTTCTACAATATCTACTACTTCACATCCTCCATAATATCTTTTTCCAGGATATCCTTCTGCATATTTATTGGTTAAACAAGAACCTTGCGCTTCCATTACTTGATCGCTTACAAAGTTTTCAGAAGCGATTAATTCAATACCATGAATTTGTCTATCTTGTTCGTCTAGAATTAGGTCGAAAATTTCTTCGTCACGTTGCATTTTTTGATTTTTTATTAAAATTTGTCCAAAATTACAAAAATTGTTTGGTAAATGGAATCTAAAGTTTAAATTTGATTGCGAATTTATTATTAATAGTATTATACCCTATATTTATGCCGAATTATGCTAATGATCCAAGTAGAACGTCTTGGTTAGAAGTGCCTGAAAACAGTGATTTTCCCATTCAAAATATCCCTTTTGGAGTCTTTATTACGAAAGATGATGTCATTACCATTGGAACAAGAATTGGTAATTACGCTATTGACATGGGGGCCTTGCAACAGTTAGGTTATTTTGAAGGAATCGAATTAACAGATGACATGTTTATGCAGGATTCTTTGAATGATTTTATTTCTGATGGAAAAAAAACGTGGCGTTTAGTACGCAACCGTTTGTCAGATATTTTTTTAACATCTAATCCAAAACTAAGGGATAATGCAGTTCATCGTGAAGTGGTTATTTTTGATATTGATGAAGTAGAAATGTTATTACCTGTTCAAATAGGTGATTATACTGATTTTTACAGTAGCAAAGAACATGCTACAAATGTAGGTAAAATGTTTCGTGATCCAGATAATGCGTTATTACCAAACTGGTTACATATACCTGTAGGCTATCATGGAAGAAGTTCAACAATTGTACCAAGTGGAATACCTGTACATAGGCCTTACGGTCAAACACTTCCTAATGGTGAAACACAGCCAGTTTTTGGCCCGTCTAGATTAGTTGATTTTGAGCTAGAAACAGCCTTTATCACTACAGATGCCAATTTGATGGGAGAGCCTGTTTCTGTAAAAGATGCAGAAGAATACATTTTTGGGATGGTATTGTTTAATGACTGGTCAGCACGTGACATTCAGAAATGGGAATATGTGCCATTGGGACCATTTTTAGCTAAAAACTTTGCGTCTAGCATTTCGCCTTGGATTGTTACTTTAGATGCTTTAGAGGAATTTAGATGTGAGTCTCCAGAACAAAATCCAACTCCGTTACCGTATTTACAACAAACAGGAAAACATGCTTTTGATATTAATTTAGAGGTTTCTATTCAACCTGAAAATTCTGAAGAAACGGTAGTTTCTAAAAGTAATTTTAAATACATGTATTGGACGATGAGTCAGCAATTAGCTCATCACACTATTAATGGTTGTAGAGTCAATTCTGGTGATATGATGGGTAGTGGAACCATTTCAGGTCCAACAGAAGATTCATTTGGCTCCATGTTAGAGTTGACTTGGGGTGGACAAAGGCCATTAAAAATGAAAGATGGATCTGAACGTAAATTTATTAATGATAATGACACTGTAATTATAAGAGGATATTGTCAAAATAATCAGGTTCGAATCGGTTTTGGTGAAGTATCAACTAAATTGTTACCCGCTTACGATTTAAAATTTTAACATGATTCAGAAAGAGTACTTCAATAGGTACTCTTTTTGATTGAAAATAATAATTATGAGGAACATTACTTTTTTATTAATTTCTCTACTTTTTTTAGGTTGTGGTGTAAAACAAACCCAATCTATGTTAAGTAATGGAGATTATGATGGAGCTATTTATAGAGCATTAGAGGGATTAAGAACCAATAAAAATGCAAAAGGAAATCAAGAATATGTTTATTTATTAGAAGAAGCATTTGCTAAAGCAAAAGAGCGAGATTTGAATGATTTAAAATTATTGATAAAAGAAAATAATCCAGCAAATTTAGAGCGTATCTATAACCTATATAAGCAGCTTCATACTAGACAAGAACGTGTTAAAGGTGTTCTACCTTTACGATTAATCAATGAAAATAGAAATGCCTATTTTCCATTTGATGATTACTCTGATTCCATTATTGCAAGTAAAAATGATTTATCAGCTTATCTATATACTAATGCTAAAAAGTTGATGAATTCAAGGAATAAGTTAGATGCTAGAGAAGCTTATGATGATTTAGGATATTTAGATCAGCTAAATCCAAATTATAAAGATGTTAGACTTTTAATGGATGAAGCCAAATTTAAAGGAACTGATTTTGTTTTTGTCTCAACTAAAAATGATACTCAAATGATTATTCCTGCTCGTTTACAAGAAGATTTATTAGACTTTAGTACATTCGGAATTAATGATAAATGGACGGTATATCATAACAAGAAGCAAAAAGATTTTTTTTATGATTATGGATTAGTGGTAACTTTCAGAAATATTGTGATTTCTCCAGAACAAGTTCGAGAAAAACAATTTGTAAAAGAGAAACAAGTAAAGGACGGAACCAAAGTTTTGTTAGATGCTAATGGTAATCCAGTTAAGGATCAAAACGGAAATAATGTTATGGTCGATAATTTAAAAACAGTTACGGCTAGTATATATGAGTTTACACAGAATAAATCTTGTCAAGTAACGGCTAAAGTGGAGTTTTTAGATAACAGAAGCAACCAATTAATTGATACATATCCATTGAGTTCAGAATTTGTATTTAATTATGTGTATGCTACCTTTAATGGAGATAAACGAGCTTGTGAACAAGATTACTTTCAATTCTTTGATCGAAGAGCAGTTCCATTTCCAACAAATGAACAAATGGTTTTTGATTCAGGTGAAGATTTGAAAGCTAAATTAAAAGCAATTATAACGAGTAATAAATTTAGAAGATAAATTTTAGTTTTTTTCTATTTGAAAAAGCACTTTTGAACATCAAAAGTGCTTTTTATTTTATATGAATGCTTTCAAATGATTTGCATTGATACCATCATGAGAGTTATGATAAATGCATTTTCCTTCTCTGATTACTAAAATTTGAGGTGATTGATGAGCAATGGAATAATGTTCAGCTACATGATTAGAAAGTGGTCGATGATTTAATAAATCAAGAAAATACAATTCCATAGCTTCATTTGGAATTTTATGCTCTTTTTCAAATTCTTTTAAAGCCATTTTACTTATGATGCATCTTGTACTATGTTTAAATAGAACTACAGGTTTTTCAAAGGAAATAGCATCTATTTGATTTAAATCTGTATCTTCAAGATAGTTCCAAGTTAAATTTAAAGTACTCTTCATACTGTCGTTTCTTCCAAATAAATCATCAAATAATCTCATAACATTTCTTTTTTAAGACATTTTGGCGCTTTTTTTGTTTTAAATCAAAGTAAATATGACTTTTTGTCTTGACTTAGGCTTTGGAACATTAATTGTCAAATGTTCATCAAAGGTATTACCCATATTATGGTGGC
>NZ_JAGKWP010000070.1 GCF_021151785.1 Flavobacterium sp. | reverse complement strand
AAATTTAAGATTAGGTTTGTGTGTATCAGAAACTATTTCAACAACTTCAAATTTTTATTACAAGAATCCTATAACTATTTTAGGGCAAGAAATTAAATACTTTCCTGTGGGATCAATTATGTCACCTGTTGGCACTGTGATTCATGGTCCTAATAGTTTGGATGTTGGTAAGAGATTAAAATTAAAAATTCATTATACAGAACCTAATTAATTTATAAGTAATATGTGTGGAATTGTAGGCTATATAGGTCATAGAGAGGCTTATTCAATAATAATCAAAGGATTAAAGAGGCTAGAGTACAGAGGATATGATAGTGCAGGTGTAGTTTTGTACGATGGGTCAGATTTAAAATTGTCTAAAACAAAAGGTAAGGTTTCTGATTTAGAAGCTCGTGTAGCAGAAGAAATCTCTACTAATGGAAATATAGGAATGGGGCATACTCGTTGGGCTACACATGGTGTTCCTAATGATGTTAATTCACACCCTCATTTGTCTAATTCTGGAAATTTAGTTATTGTTCATAATGGAATTATTGAAAATTATGAGCCTTTAAAAAAGGAGTTGATAAATAGAGGCTATACCTTTAAATCAGATACTGATACAGAAGTTCTAGTAAATCTTATTGAAGATGTTCAGAAAAAAGAAAATTTGAAATTAGGTAAAGCAGTTCAAGTTGCACTTAATCAAGTGGTGGGTGCTTATGCAATTGTAGTTTTTGATAAAAACAAGCCTGATGAGTTGGTAGCTGCAAGATTAGGTTCTCCATTAGCTATTGGTATAGGCGAAGGAGAGTATTTTATTGCATCAGACGCATCCCCATTTATAGAATATACTTCTAATGCTATTTATTTAGAAGACGAAGAAATGGCTATTATTCGTTTGAATAAATCATTGAAAGTTAGAAAAATTAAAGATGATTCAATTGTAGATCCTTACATTCAAGAGTTGCAAATGAATTTGGAGCAAATTGAAAAAGGTGGTTACGAGCATTTCATGTTAAAAGAAATTTATGAGCAACCAAATGTAATTAAGGATACATATAGAGGGCGATTACTTGCTAATAAAGGGATTATTCAAATGTCTGGAATTGAGGACAACTTGGAAAAATTCTTAAATGCAAAACGCATTTTAATAGTAGCATGCGGGACTTCATGGCATGCTGGATTAGTAGCTGAATACATTATTGAAGAATTTGCAAGAATTCCTGTTGAGGTTGAATATGCTTCAGAGTTTAGATACAGAAACCCAATTATCAATAAAGATGATATAGTAATTGCTATTTCACAATCAGGAGAAACAGCTGATACTTTAGCTGCAATTAAGTTAGCGAAAGAAAATGGAGCTTTTGTTTTTGGAGTGTGTAATGTAGTGGGTTCTTCAATTTCAAGAGAAACTCATGCTGGAGCATATACACATGCAGGTCCAGAAATTGGTGTAGCTTCAACTAAGGCCTTTACTACTCAAATTACTATATTGACTTTGTTAGCATTGCGATTAGCAAAAGCCAAAGGTTCAATGAATCAGACTGATTATCAAAGATATTTGTTAGAATTAGAAATGATTCCTGAAAAAGTAAAAGAAGCGTTGTTAACAAATGAGGTATCAAAGCAAATTGCGTCTATTTATAAAGATGCTCCAAATTGTTTGTATTTAGGTAGAGGGTATAATTTTCCAGTAGCTTTAGAAGGTGCTTTAAAGTTAAAAGAGATATCTTATATTCATGCAGAAGGTTATCCAGCAGCTGAAATGAAACATGGACCAATTGCATTGATTGACGAGCAAATGCCTGTAATTGTGATTGCGCCTAATAAAGGACATTATGATAAAGTGGTAAGTAATATACAAGAGATAAAATCTAGAAGCGGTAAAATCATTGCTGTAGTTACAAAAGGAGATACACAAGTAAAAGAATTAGCAGATCATGTGATTGAAATTCCTGAGACTTCTGAGGCATTAACACCATTGTTAACAACCATTCCTTTGCAATTGCTTTCTTATCACATTGCGGTATTGAGAGGGTGTAATGTGGATCAACCTAGGAATTTAGCGAAATCGGTTACAGTTGAATAAATATTTAAAAAAGCGAAATTTTTTAGTTTCGCTTTTTTATTTTGAAAAAAATAAAAATTAATTGCAAATATGTTTCTAAAAAAACTATCTTTGCACCCGAAAAAATATATCATTTTTTCATATCTAAATAGCTATTAAATAAATACATAAGCAATGTCTAAAGTTACAGGAAAAGTTGCACAGATTATTGGACCAGTAGTAGATGTGGTATTTAACACTGCAAATGCTGAGTTGCCAAAAATTTATGATTCATTAGAAATTACTAAAAAAGACGGTACTAAATTAGTATTAGAAGTACAATCTCACATTGGTGAAGATACAGTTCGTACAATCTCTATGGACTCTACTGACGGTTTGTCAAGAGGAACTGAAGCGGTTGCTACAGGAGCTGCAATTCAAATGCCAATTGGACAAGATGTGTTTGGTCGTTTATTTAACGTAATTGGTGATGCAATTGACGGTTTAGGTGATTTACCTAAAGAAGGTTCAAATGGTTTACCAATTCACAGACCAGCTCCTAAATTTGAAGACTTATCAACTTCTACTGAAGTTTTATTTACAGGTATTAAAGTAATCGACTTAATTGAGCCTTATGCAAAAGGTGGTAAAATTGGTTTATTTGGTGGTGCTGGTGTAGGTAAAACAGTATTGATTCAGGAGTTGATTAATAATATTGCTAAAGGTCACGGTGGTTTATCAGTATTTGCTGGTGTAGGTGAAAGAACTCGTGAAGGAAATGACCTTTTAAGAGAGATGTTAGAATCTGGAATTATTAAATATGGTGATGATTTCATGCACTCTATGGAAAATGGAGGTTGGGATTTATCTAAAGTAGATAAAGCTGGTATGAAAGACTCAAAAGCTACGTTCGTTTTCGGACAGATGAATGAGCCACCTGGTGCTCGTGCTCGTGTTGCTTTATCAGGTTTAACAATTGCTGAATATTTCCGTGATGGAGCAGGAGATGGACAAGGAAAAGATGTACTTTTCTTCGTAGATAACATCTTCCGTTTTACACAAGCAGGTTCTGAGGTGTCTGCGTTATTAGGGCGTATGCCATCTGCTGTAGGTTACCAACCTACTTTAGCAACAGAGATGGGTGCGATGCAAGAGCGTATTACTTCAACTAAAAAAGGTTCAATTACTTCAGTACAAGCAGTATATGTACCTGCGGATGACTTAACTGACCCGGCTCCTGCAACTACGTTTGCCCACTTAGATGCAACAACTGTATTGTCTCGTAAAATTGCTGAGTTAGGTATTTATCCAGCGGTAGATCCATTAGATTCTACTTCTCGTATCTTAACTCCTGAAATTTTAGGTGACGAGCACTATAACTGTGCACAAAGAGTGAAAGAAATTTTACAACGTTACAAACAATTACAAGATATCATTGCTATCTTAGGTATGGAAGAGTTATCTGAAGAAGATAAATTAGTAGTAGCACGTGCTCGTAAAGTACAACGTTTCCTATCTCAACCGTTCCACGTAGCAGAACAGTTTACAGGTATTCCAGGTGTATTAGTAGATATTAAAGATACAATCAAAGGGTTTAATATGATTATGGATGGTGAATTAGATCACTTACCAGAAGCAGCATTCAACTTAAAAGGAAGTATCCAAGATGCTATCGAAGCTGGAGAGAAAATGTTAGCTGAAGCAAAATAATTTAGTTTTCAGTGTTCAGTTTTAAACTTTTCACTTTTTACTAATCACTAATTACTAAATAAAATGATTTTAGAAATTGTATCACCAGAAGCAACATTATTCAAAGGAGAAGTTATTTCTGTAGCTGTTCCAGGAATTAACGGTGAATTCCAAATGTTGAATAATCACGCGCCTATTGTTTCATTATTAACAAAAGGTAATGTGAAAATTAATGCTTCGTCTTTTAAAATTGAGAAAGAAAACCTTTCTAAATTTACAAAAGTAAACGAGCAAACATATTGGTTGCCAATTAATTCTGGTACAATCGAAATGAATAATAATAAGGTAATTGTCTTAGCTGACTAATCTTTATTTATAAATATTACTAAATCCCGTTGATTTTTTCTTCGGGATTTTTTTATTTTTACGATATGAATTTTCCAAAATCACTTTCCGAAAAATTAAAATTACGTGAAGAAACACATGCTTTACGAAAATTACCAATTGATACAAATGGTATTGATTTTTCTTCCAATGATTATTTAGGTTTTGCAAAATCAGCATCTATTTTTAATCAAACGCATACTTTTTTAATTGAAAATAATTTAAAAATTAATGGTGCAACAGGTTCTCGATTAATTTCAGGAAATCATTCATTATATACAATCACTGAAGATTTTATTGCTCAATTTCATGAATCGGAAGCGGCTTTACTTTTTAATTCGGGTTATGACGCCAATATTGGTTTCTTTAGTGCAGTTCCTCAACGTAATGATATTGTTTTGTATGATGAATTATGTCATGCTTCTATTCGTGATGGAATTCAAATGGGAACAGCTAAATCATACAAATTTCAGCATAATGATTATGAAGATTTAGAAGAGAAACTTAAAAAATATAGTGCTTTCCAAACAGCTGCTTTTTCCATTTATGTTGTTACAGAATCTGTTTTTTCAATGGATGGTGATAGTCCAAATTTTGAGGTGATTTTGAATTTATGTCAACAATATGAAGCTTATTTAGTTGTTGATGAAGCTCATGCTTTAGGTGTTTTTGGTGAAAAGGGTGAAGGATTACTTCAATTTCAAAATGGGCAGGATAAAGTTTTTGCTCGAATCATGACTTTTGGAAAAGGATTAGGCTGTCATGGTGCGGTAATTTTGGGAAGTTCAGAACTGAAGTCTTATTTGATTAATTTTGCTAGAAGTTTTATTTATACCACAGGCTTATCTCCTCATGCTGTTGCAACCATTTTAATGGCTTATAAAGAATTAAAGCATTCGCATCAAATACAATTGTTGAAAGAAAATGTAACTTATTTTAATCAGCAAAAACAATTATTTGGGTTAAAACCTCTTTTTATTTACAGTAAATCGGCCATACATTCTGCCATTATTCCTGGAAATGAAAAAGTTAAAGATGTTGCGTTACATATCCAAAATAAAGGTTTTGAAGTGAAACCAATTTTGTCGCCTACGGTGCCAGAAGGTCAAGAACGCTTGCGGATTTGTATTCATTCTTATAATACACAAGAACAAATTAGCCAATTGTTAACGGTTTTAACCGAAGCCCTATTAAATTAAAAAACCGTTTCCTAAGAAACGGTTTTTTATTTGGGGAATAAAGGGATTATTTTTTTAGATCGAATCGGTCTAAGTTCATTACTTTCGTCCAAGCCGCTATAAAATCTGAAATAAATTTATTTTTGGCATCAGCGCTAGCATATACTTCTGCCAATGCTCTTAATTCTGAGTTTGAACCAAAAATTAAGTCAGCACGAGTAGCAGTCCATTTAATTTGATTGGTTTTACTGTCTCTTCCTTCAAACACTTCGTTCGACTCATCTTTCGCTTTCCAAACAGTGCCCATATCTAATAATTTTACAAAGAAATCATTGGTTAATTGGTCTTTCTTATCTGAAAAAATACCGTTTTTAGAGTTGTCATAATTAGCATTTAAAGCACGCATTCCACCTATTAAAACGGTCATTTCTGGTGCAGTTAAAGTTAATAATTGTGCTTTGTCTACTAATAATGCTT
This sequence comes from Flavobacterium sp., assembly GCF_021151785.1. GTDB lineage: Bacteria > Bacteroidota > Bacteroidia > Flavobacteriales > Flavobacteriaceae > Flavobacterium. The sequence goes on along the minus strand of NZ_JAGKWP010000070.1, from coordinate 7,929 downwards.
CAGTAGGAATGGTGTATTTAGTTTTTAAATAATTTCTAAAGCCATCGGCTTGTGGTTCTAATACCGCAAATGAAGCAACATCAGTTTGTGCTTGTGTAGCATCCATTCTTCCTGGGCTAAAAGGTACTTCTACTTTTTGACCAGCATTTTTAGCGGCTTGTTCTACACCTACATTTCCAGCCAATACAATTAAATCAGCCAATGAAATTTTAATATCGTTTGATTTGTCATTGAACTCTTTTTGAATTTTTTCTAATACAGTTAAGACTTTATTTAATTGTTTTGGATTATTCACCTCCCAATTTCTTTGTGGTTCTAAACGTATTCTTGCACCATTAGCACCTCCTCTTCTGTCAGTTCCTCTGTATGTTGAAGCGGAAGCCCAAGCAGTTGAAATCATTTCGCTTACTGTTAAACCAGAATTTAATATACTCGATTTTAATTTTTCAATTTCTTTTTTTCCGACTAATTTGTGATTAACAGCTGGAATAGGGTCTTGCCAAATTAAATCTTCTTTTGGTGCTTCAGGTCCTAAATAGGTAGATTTTGGACCCATATCTCTGTGTGTTAATTTAAACCAAGCTCTAGCAAATGCATCATTGAACGCCGCTGGGTTTTCCATAAATTTTCTAGAAATTTTTTCATATACCGGATCAAATCGTAATGATAAATCGGTAGTTAACATAGTCGGTTTATGTCTTTTGTTTTGATCAAAAGCATCCGGAATTACTAAGTCGTTTGTTTTAGCAGTCCATTGATGTGCACCAGCGGGACTTTTAGTTAATTCCCAATCGTATTTAAATAATATTCTAAAAAAATCTTGATTCCATTGATCCGGAGTTGATGTCCAAGTTACTTCTAAACCAGAGGTAATAGCATCTTGACCTTTCCCCGATTTGTAACTGCTTTTCCAACCTAAACCTTGTTCTTCGATGCCTGCTGCTTCTGGATCTGGACCAACTAGTTTGGCATCGCCAGCACCATGGGCTTTACCTAAAGTATGTCCGCCTGCGATCAAAGCTACTGTTTCTTCATCATTCATACCCATTCGACCAAATGTTTCTCTAATGTCTTTTGCAGCTAATAGTGGATCTGGATTGCCATTCGGACCTTCTGGATTTACATAAATTAATCCCATTTGAACCGCAGCAAGTGGATTTTCTAATTTACGATCGGCAGTGTATCTTTTATCGTCTAACCATTTTGTTTCGGATCCCCAATAAACATGAGATTCAGGTTCCCAAACATCTTCACGACCACCCGCAAATCCAAAAGTTTTAAATCCGGCTTTTTCCAAAGCTACATTTCCAGTTAAAATCATCAAATCCGCCCATGAAATTTTATTGCCGTATTTTTGTTTAATTGGCCATAATAATCTTCGAGCTTTGTCTAAATTTCCATTGTCTGGCCAACTATTTAATGGTGCAAATCGTTGTTGTCCAGCTCTTGATCCACCTCGACCATCACCCGTTCTGTAGGTTCCAGCACTGTGCCATGCCATTCGAATAAATAATCCTGAATAGCTACCAAAATCTGCTGGCCACCAATCTTGTGATTGTGTCATTAAATCGGTCAAATCTTTTTTCAAAGCATTGTAATCTAAAGATTGAAAAGCTTTTGAATAATCAAAATTCGGATCTGGATTGGATAAATTTGAATTCTTTCTAAGTAAACTTAAATCCAATTGATTAGGCCACCATTCTTTATTTTTATCTGTTTGGCTACCTATTCCAGAGGGATTGAAAGTGTTATTTGTATTGGTACTCATGTTCTGGTAATTGTCATGAGGGCCACCCATTTTTCCGTCTTTGCCAACGGTATACGTTTTTCCTGTTACCGGACAAGTTACTGTTTCTTGTGCCATAGTTACTGTCGTTAAAATTAAACTTGTAAGTAGAATTGCTTTTTTCATAATAATAGCGTTTTTATTATTTACAAAGTTCACGGTTTTATGAATCGATTTTTATTAGCTGAGCATGTTTGTTTTTATTTTTATATAGATAAAATCAATAATTAACCTAAGTACGTGATAGTTTTTGATTATTGAATATATTGAATTTAATTTCTCTTTTATACCTAATTTTATATCAATTTTATGTTTTAAATAAATCCCATGTCTAAATTTCATAAAATAGCGGTTTATCAATATGTTGCCGAGGCGATGTTGTTTAAAGGAAAGCTCGAATCGGAGGGTATTGAAGTTTTTCTTCAAGATGAAAATACAATTAATACAGATCCACTTTTAAGTAATGCTATTGGTGGTGTTAAGCTATTGGTTCTAAAAGAAGATGTTATGCAAGCTAAGCAAATATTGAATTCTATTCCTGAATATTCGGTAGATGAACACGGCGATTTGTTAAAATGTCCAAAATGTGGTGCTGCAACAATAGAATATTTAACGACAGTATCCGATTTTAAATCTTTATTTAGTTTTGTTTTTGGTTTATTGCTAAATATTTTCCCTTTTTACACGAAGCACAAGTATCGATGTGAGCACTGTAAATTTGAATTTTAAGTTTTAATATAAGATATCTAAGTTCACGTATTAAAAATTCATAATTGTTCACGAACTTTGTAGTTTTAAAATAAAGCTATGAAATTATTTATTACAGGAATAGGAACCGATGTAGGTAAAACAGTGGCATCAGCTATTGTTGTTGAAGCTTTAGAAGCGGATTATTGGAAACCCATTCAATCGGGTGATTTAGATAATTCGGATACAGATAAAGTCAAAGCTCGCGTATCTAATACAAAATCAATATTTCATCCGAATGCTTATGCTTTACAAACGCCCGCAAGTCCGCATTATTCAGCAGCAATTGAAGGTGTTACGATTGATTTAAATGCAATTAAAGAGCCAAAAACAAAAAATCATTTAGTAATTGAAGGTGCAGGTGGCGTTTTTGTTCCTTTAAACGAAACGGATACCATAATTGATTTAATTCAGCCTGATTATAAAGTTATCGTTGTTTCACGACATTATTTAGGAAGTATCAACCATACTTTATTAACGATTGAAGCTTTAAAGTCAAGGAATATTTCTATAGCTGGTATTATTTTTTCTGGAGATGAAAATCAAGCAACAGAGCATATTATTTTATCAAAATCCTCACTTCCTATGTTAGGTAGAATTGAAAATGAACCTTATTTTGATGAAAATGTGGTTAAATATTATGCGGAGAAGTTTAAAGATGCACTTTCTAACCTATAATTGTCTATAATTTCGATTTACGCTTGGTCTTTTATACCTTTGTGCTTAATTCCCAATCTATTCTTGAAATGACACTTTCTGAAAAAGACGCCTTATATAATTGGCATCCTTATAATCAACATCAACTTTTTTCTCATTTTCCTGCAATAGTAAGAGGAAAGAATGAGTTTTTATGGGATGAAAATAATAAACAATATGTAGATGCAATTGCTTCATGGTGGGTTAATCCATTTGGGCATTCAAACAAAATTATTGCGAATGCTATTTATGAACAATTAACTACGTTAGAGCATGTTTTGTTTGGTGGTTTTACGCATAATAAGGCAGTAGAATTAGCAGAAAAACTAGTTCAAATTTTACCTTCGAATCAGAAGAAATTTTTCTATTCAGATAATGGTTCAACAGCAATTGAAGTTGCTATCAAAGCATCTTTACAATATCATTTTAATAAAGGAATTAAAAAAGATACAATTATTGCTTTTGAAGACGCGTTTCACGGAGATACTTTTGGCGCCATGGCTGTCAGTGGAATTGGTTTATTTACAGAAGCATTTAAAGATTCTTTATTAAATGTTGTTCGAATACCTGTTCCAATCCAAGGAAAAGAGGAAGAAAGTAAACAGGCATTAGCGAATGCAATTTTGAATCATAATGTGGCTGCTTTTGTTTTTGAACCGCTTGTTCTTGGAGCTGCAGGAATGGTTATGTATGAAGCTACTATTTTAGATGAATTAATGACCATATGTAAGCAAAATAGCGTTTTTACAATAGCAGATGAAGTAATGACTGGTTTCGGTAAAACGGGAACTTTATTTGCTTCTCATCAGTTGAGTATTAAACCAGATATGATGTGTTTATCAAAAGCATTAACAGGAGGTACAATTCCTATGGCTATAACTTCGTTTACTCAAGATATTTATGATGGTTTTGTGAGTTCAAATATTAATCATGCTTTATTTCATGGTCATACTTTTACAGCCAATCCAACGGGTTGTGCAGCAGCATTAGCGAGTATTACACTACATGAAACAGAAGAAACTAAAAATAATATTTCTAGAATTCATCGTTTACATTTAGATTTTCAACACTATATACAGCGTCACCCTAGGGTAAAAACAACACGAGTAAAAGGAGTAATTTTTGCATTGGAAATAGAAGTTGAAGAGCAACAAACATATTACAGCGATTTTAGAAATAAATTGTATAATTTTTTTATTTCTAAAGGAATTATCTTGCGTCCTGTAGGCAATATTGTTTATGTTTTACCACCTTATTGTATATCAGATGAAAGTTTGAACAAAGTATATCAAGTCATTGAAGATGCTTTAAATGAAATAATATGTTAAAACAACCCATATATATTCATTCTTGTGCTTCAATTTCAGCTTTAGGAACAGATAAAGAAGAAATTTGGAATAGTTATTTAACTAATAATCATTTGTTTACAAAAATGAATATTAGTGAGTTAGTTTGTTTTGTTTCTAAAATAGATCAAGACAAGGAAGTAGAATTGTATAAAATACTAGATTCTGATTCTAAATACAAGCATATAGATCGTTCTGTTTTGTTGGCTTTGTTTGTTAGCAGAAAAGCCATTCAGGAGTCTACTATAAATGATCAATTGATGGGAATTAATTTTGGTTCTTCACGTGGAGCAACAGAATTATTCGAAAAATATTTTGAAGAGTTTCAAAATACACAACAAGTTTCCACTTTTACTTCACCGGCAACAACTCTAGGCAATATTTCAAGTTGGGTTTCTCATGATTTGCAATTACAAGGTCCTGAAATTTCTCATTCTATTACTTGTTCTACGGGTTTACATGCGGTTCTAAATGGTATTGCATGGTTGCAAGCAGGATTTTCTTCTACTTTTTTAGTTGGTGCTAGTGAAGCTCCATTAACACCTTTTACCTTAGCTCAATTAGCTGCTTTAAAAGTATATTCGAAATCCAATGATGAATACCCTAATAAGGCTTTGGATTTTTCAAAGAAATATAATTCAATGGTTTTGGGAGAAGCTGCTGTGGCTCTAATTTTATCAAAACAAGCTGAAAAGGCTTTAGGTAAAATTGTTGGTATTGGATATGCAACCGAAGTTTTGAGTAGCGGAACATCTATTTCAACAGATGCGCTATGTTTTCAAAAATCGATGAAAATGGCCATTGCAGAATTTGAACCATCCTCCATAGATGCTATTATTATGCATGCACCAGGTACTATACAAGGTGATCTTACAGAGTTTCATGCCATACAGTGTCTTTTTGGTGAATCTATTCCATTAGTAACTTCAAACAAGTGGAAAGTAGGACATACCTTTGCTACTTCAGGATTGTTGAGTATTGAATTGGCTTTGTTAATGCTTCAAAAACAAGTGTTCATTTCTTCTCCATTTTATACTCAAAAATTAGACAAACCTTTAAAACGAATATTAGTTAACGCTGTTGGTTTTGGAGGAAATGCTGTAAGCATATTGATTGAAAAAAACCTGTAAGTGTTTTACTTACAGGTTTAAATTTATAGATTAAAATTTAATCCAAAAACAATATTTCTACCCATATTATAGATTCCATCAGTTTTCAAACGAGATAAATGGGGAATATATTCTTTGTTTAAAAGATTAGTTCCAGAAATAAATAGCTTAAAGTTTAACTTTTTCAAAACTACATCTGTTCCAATTCCTGATCCAATTAAAAGATAATCATTCGTCTTTGTTTCAAAAACACTCACCTTGTTTTGAGCTAGGGTATAATTCGCTTGAATATAAAAATAAGCATTCTTAAAAGTTGTATTTAAATTGAAATTGGCTTTAAAATTATTTTTCCAAACGTTAGCAGGAATTAAAGGTAAATTAGCTTCTCCTCTTTGTTGACCCACAACCATTTCGTAACTACTTGTAATGTGCAACCAATCAAAAGGATGGGGGTGTAAATGGATGCCTGCTTCACCTCCAAAAAGAACTGCATTATTTTGTACATAATTAAATACCACATTTCCATCAATTTCATCTCCAGTTGGTTGAATAAAAATGTAATTATTGATATGATTATAAAATCCATTTATAAAGAAATCAAAATGATCTTTGGTATAATCAATATTTAAATCTATTTGAACGTTTTGTTCGTTTTTCAAGTTTATGTTTCCAATTTCATAACGGTTACTTCCTTCATGCACTCCATTAGAGGTTAGTTCAGATAAATTTGGTGCTCTAAATCCAGTGGCAATATTTAAGCGTGTTAACCATTGCTCCGACCATTTTGACTTAAAACCAATAGCACTATTAAAGCTTTTAAATTTTCTATTTACAGTTGGGAAAAAACCTTCTTCTCCTTCTGTCCCAAAAGTTTCTGTTTCTACTTTTCTATGGTCATAACGTATTCCAAATTGGAAAGTATGTTTATTTAAGTTGACTTGTGTAGTAGCAAATATGCCAACATCATTTAAAGTTGCATTTGGAATTAAACGTTCTGCTCCAAAATTACCATTTTTTTGATTTAACCCTTGCACACCTAAAATTGACTCAAATTTCCCAAGAGTTGGTAAATAATAACGTAGATTATAATTAAATGTTTTTAATTTCATATATAGTGCAATCTCTTCAGCACTTTCCAATTCTTTTCTGTTATTAAAAACATAACCAATGGAGGATTCCAATCTTGATTTATTAAAAAAAACCTTTTGGTTTAAACTTAGTATATGATTGTCTATTTTTTGGCTAGGATATAAAGGTGTTCTAAAGTATTTGCTTTCTATGCCTTCTTCAGGTAAGCCTAAATTTAAAACATTGTAATTGTATCTTAAATCGGCGGTGTAACGAGATGTTTCATACGCTGTTCCTAACTTAATATCTTTTTCAATGAACCTTGTATTAACCACCGTTTCTCCATTAGGAGTTTTATAATCGGTATGAGTGGTGTAATTATTTTGTAAAAGAAATTTGAACTTATCTGCAGAAGATTTAACCCCAAAAGAAGTATTAGATCCTTGAGTGTTACTGTGAAAAACTTGATTTAATTCAATGGTTGTTTTTCCGTTTGCGGCATATTTTTCAGGATTAAAATACAAAACACCTCCCATTGCATCAGATCCATATAAAAGTGAAGCCGGACCTTTAATAATTTCTACACTTTCAATTCCGTTTCCATTTAATCCTAATCCATGCTCTTCACCAAATTGTTGATTTTCAAGTCGAATGCCCTGTGCATAAGTCAATACTCTATTTCCACTTAAGCCTCGAATAACAGGTTTTCCAATAGAATTTCCTGTAGATAATTGTGTAACACCAGGATTAGTTGCTAATGCTTCTGAAAGATTAACCACTCCTTGATTTTGCATGTTTTTCAGGATTAAGTGATCTACTTTCATAACATTCTCTTTTTGTGTTTTGTTAAAAACGGTAGATACAATTACTTCATCAATATGATGATTTTGAGAATTTAATATAATTTCAATGATTTTGTTTTCATCTTTTGTGATTATAATGTTTTCGGATCTAATTTCGAATTGGTCTTTTTTGAAAATTAAAGTCCATTTTCCAATAGGTAAGTTTTTGATTTCAAACTGGCCTTTTTCATTAGATTTTGTGTGAATATTAGCGTCAGAAACGGAAATTTCAACATTTGAAATTACGTCATTGTTTTGATTTTTTATGGTTCCAGAAATAGAATTTTGAGCAGAGCCCACAAGTGTATAGCTCATCAGGAAGATGAGAAAAATAT
>NZ_JAGKWP010000197.1 GCF_021151785.1 Flavobacterium sp. | reverse complement strand
CTTTTGAATATTTTAATAATGCATCATTGTATTCACCATGAGGATCAATTACCAAAATCCTTGAACTCGGAAACCCTCTACTTGCAATAGATTGAAGCAATACTGAAACAGCGTTTGATTTCCCACTTCCGGTTGAACCAACAATAGCACAGTGCCTTGATAGGAGTTTATCCAAATCAATTTTAGCATCTAAACTTTCAGATACGCTAATATTACCGACAGTTATTGAATTGGCTTCTTCATATCCACCATAGATAATATTTAAGTCATTTATGGTAACTAAATGTACCTTATCTCCTGTTGTCGGATACTGAGTAATTCCTCTTTCAAATCTTTTCCCAACTTGTTCCCCAGCTAAAACAATATTTACCCATCTTGTATTTTTAAAATGGTCATAATCTTTAGCTACAGCTTCTCTTAGGCTCTCTGGAATAGCAGCTGAACCTATTTGTGTTACAATTCCATATAAATTAGCATAACCTAAAGGTACTTTCACAAAAGACCCTATTTGTCCCACTCGATAAACGACTCCATCAATAATGGGCATATTAGATTTGATATTATCAAAAAGCTTAACAGAAATACTATTTCCGCTAATACTATCAATTTCACCGATTTCTGTTATTTTACCTTTTGACATTTTCTCCCAATTTTTTAATCTCATTATCACTTACCATTGAATTCAAAAAATTTGCTAGCTTACTGAAATCAGGTAGTATAAATTCACCTTTTCCTGTCCATACTTCATTCCCTGTAGATTCAGTTCCTTTTTCATCTTTTGGATCAATTGCTGCATCTTCATCAAAGTACAAATCAATGTTTACAGAATCTTCTTTTGAGGGTTCAGCTTTCAAAACCCATTCTCCGAAATTGCATCCTATTATAGCATTCCGAGAAGCATAAACAGATATTTTTGGATTTTCAAATCCGATCTTTGAGATATTTGATTTTTCATCAATCTTGTCGCACTTATCAAAAATTAAACCTATAACATGAGATGTCGTATTTGTTTTTAAAGCCGAAACAATCCGCGAATTAATGTGTTCATCACTCCATGAATAACCACAAGTAATTAATATAGCATCATCCTGTTTAAGAAAGTTAGATAACCTATCTAATAAGCTTTCATAAGGTTGTTTTTTAGAATCTTTATATTTTAGAGTAGAAGGGTATATCAAAATATCATCATCATCAGGACTAACCCTTAATATTTTTTCAGTATCCTTATCAAAGTGCCAACCTAAAGAACCATGTATTTTCCAAAGCTTAGTTTGTTTTGGTAAAAATCTAAAATCTTCAACAGACTCAGGGTTAAAAAAAGCTCTTAAACTTCCACAGAAACCATCGTAATATGGAATTTCTTTATGCTCTAATCCAAGCTCAAATAAGAAATCATAATTAGTAGTAAATATTTCGATTGGATATTTCCTTTCAGCTTGTCCGATCCAGTTAGCAAAATCAGTTTGAACTAATTCGGATACTATATCTTTTGTTACAATTTTCTCTTCTATATTTT
>NZ_JAGKWP010000069.1 GCF_021151785.1 Flavobacterium sp. | reverse complement strand
ATATTATAAGGTAATTTAATAATGTTTTGTACTTATTTAAATGGATAAATAGGTTGTTTTAATTAATAAATGGGTAATTAAAAAAAGCAAAAAGTAAATAAAATAGCTCGATATGAATATAAATGTAGGTCAATTGTTAACTACTGTTTTTGCGGCGCGTAGAATAAGAAAAGCGGCTTTAGCCCGAGCAATGCAAATCAATGCCGTGCAAATCAATAAGTACTTAAAAAAGGAGAGTATTCAAACCAGTAGGTTGCTCGAAGTTAGTATGCATTTGAAGCATAATTTTTTTATGGATATTGCCCAGCAACTTCCAGAAGATTTTACGACTACAAATGATATTTTTGAAAGAAAGAATAAAGAAATTGCTGAGTTAAAAGAAGCGTTAAAAAAGTGTAGTATTGAGCGCGATTTGTTGTTGCAAATAAAAACAAAACAAAAATAAAAAAAGCGGCTATTAACCGCTTTAATTGTTTTTTTCTTTATAATAGTCCCGCTCTTTTTAACAATGCTTCTGGTTGAGGGGCTTGTCCTCTAAACTTTTTATACAAAGTCATTGGGTGATCTGTTCCGCCTTGTGAGAGAATGTTGTTTTTAAAAGAAACAGCTACTTCTTGGTTAAAAATGCCTTTTTCTTGAAAATAAGCAAACGCATCAGCATCTAATACCTCGGCCCACTTATAGCTGTAATAACCTGAAGAATAACCTCCTTGGAAAATGTGTGAAAAAGAAACACTCATGCAATTTTCTGCAACATCAGGGTAAAGACTGGCAACTTTCATAGCTTCTAATTCAAATGCTTTTACATTTTCAATAGCTTGGTTTTTTCCGTGATACTCCATGTCTAAAATTCCAAAACTCAGTTGTCTTAATGTAGCCATTCCTTCTAGGAAACTAGCACTTTCTTTAATTTTATCTACTAATTGTTGCGGAATAATTTCGTTTGTTTCATAGTGTTTAGCAAACAAGGCTAGCGCTTCTGGTTCATAACACCAATTTTCCATGATTTGACTTGGTAATTCTACAAAATCCCAATACACCGAAGTGCCTGATAAACTTGGATAAGTTGTGTTTGCTAACATGCCGTGCAAAGCGTGTCCAAATTCATGAAACAAAGTAGTTACCTCATTAAAAGTTAACAACGAAGGCTTAGTTGGAGTAGGAGGGGTAAAGTTACACACAATAGAAACATGAGGCCTTTCATTGATATTGTCTTTTATATATTGAGGTTTAAAAGAAGTCATCCAAGCGCCATTTCTTTTCCCTTTTCTTGGAAAAAAATCAGCATAGAAAACAGCTACTAACTCACGATGTTCATTCAACACTTCATAGGTTTGAACATCCGGGTGGTATTTGTCAATGTCTTGAATTTCATTAAATGTTAAACCAAATAATTGATGTGCAACCGTGAAAGCACCTTGTAGTACATTTTCTAATTTGAAATAGGGTTTCAACGCTTCGTCGTCTAGTTGATATAGTTCTTGTTTTAATTTTTCAGAATAGTAAGCCCCGTCCCATTTTTCTAGTTGTTCAATGCCATCTAACGATTTTGCAAAATTGGTAAGTTGAGTAAATTCGCGTTCGGCAGCGGGTTTTGCTTTAGTTAATAAATCGTTCAAAAAAGTCAAAACCTGATTTGGATTTTGAGCCATACGTTCCTCTAAAACAAAATGAGCATGTGTTTCATAGCCTAGTAAATGAGCACGTTCGTGTCGAAGAGCTACAATTTTTTTCACAATGGCTTCGTTGTTGTAAGCATTGTTTTGAAAAGCTTTTTTACCATATGCAATGCTTATTTCTTTTCTTAACTCTCTGTTTTCAACATAAGTCACAAAAGGAATATAACTAGGAAAGTCTAATGTAAACAACCAGCCCTCTAGGTTTTTGGATTGAGCCAAATTAGCGGCCATCTCTTTTGCGCCTTCAGGTAACCCTTTTAAATCTGCTTCGTGGGTAATATGCAATTGGTAATTATTGGTTTCAGCTAATACATTTTCACCAAAAGTAAGGCTCAATTGCGCTAACTCAGTATCAATGGCTCTTAATTTATTTTTTTGCTCCGCCGCTAATAAAGCACCATTTCTGGCAAAGCCCTTGTATTTTTTGTCTAATAAAGTGGCTTGCTCAGTGGTTAAGTGTAGCTGCTCTTTTTGGTCATATACAGCTTTTACACGTTCAAATAAAGCTTCATTTAGTGCAATATCATTTTGAAATGTAGTTAAAAGCGGCGTAACTTCCTGAGCTATTTTTTGCATTTCATCAGAAGTTTCCGCAGCGTTTAAATTAAAAAAAAGGCTTGATAAACGATCCAATGCTTCACCCGCAAAATCTAGAGCTTCAATGGTATTTGTAAAAGAAGGGTGTTCTTGGTTTGAGACAATACGATCAATTTCTTTTCTGGCTATTTGAATAGTTTGCTCAAATGCAGGCTTATAATCCGAAAGTTTTATTTTACAAAAAGGAGCAGTGTTATATTTAGTCTCAAATTTTTTTAAAAAAATATCCATAAGTATTTGTTTTTATCGGTAAAGTGTGTATATTTGTCGATGAAATGAATGTTTAAAACTTGTTTTTACATAAGTTTTTCATCCTTTTTGCCCCGAAAAAGAATTTTTTTTATAGTTGTCACTTAATTGTGAATAGATTTTTGCCCCGATGTATTTCGGGGTTTTTTATTTAGTATTCTAAGTTTTTAGATGCTTTCAATACCGCTTCTTTTAAACTTTCTTTGTAAGCTACAATTTTATTTAAAACGTCATTGTTATGGCTGCCTATAATTTGAGCAGCTAATATACCTGCGTTTTTCCCGCCATTTAGAGCTACAGTAGCAACAGGTACACCTCCTGGCATTTGAAGAATAGACAAAACAGAATCCCACCCGTCAATAGAATTACTCGACTTTACTGGAACACCAATAACAGGAAGTGGACTCATTGCCGCTACCATTCCAGGTAAATGTGCGGCACCACCAGCACCTGCAATGATTACAGTAATACCTCTTTTATGTGCATTTGTACTAAAATCTACTAATTTTTCTGGTGTTCTATGGGCTGAAACAATATCAACCTCCACTTCAATATCAAATCCTTTAACTATATCAATAGCTTGTTGCATTATCGGCATATCCGAAATACTTCCCATTACTATGGCTACTTTACTCATTTTTGTTGTTTTAATCGTTTATTTGTTTTTCACATGGACACATTCTCAAATAGATCATTATGTAATTACCCGAATTGTATTCTTCACTTCTTCGGCAATTCTTCTGGCTTCAGTCATATTTTCGTTTACTATGGTTACATGACCCATTTTTCGGAACGGTCTAGTTTCTCTTTTGCCATAAATATGCGGAGTTACGCCATCAATGGCCATAATTTTTTCAATGTTCTCATAAACTACTTGTCCTGTATGCCCTTCTTCACCCACTAAGTTAACCATAATTCCAGCTACTTTACTATCCGTGTTTCCTAAAGGTAAATTTAAAATGGCTCTAATGTGGTTTTCAAATTGAGACGTATAACTGGCCTCAATGCTATAATGACCTGAGTTATGAGGTCTGGGCGCAACTTCGTTTACTAAAATTTCATCTGTTTCCGTTAAAAACATTTCAACAGCTAATAATCCAACATGATTAAAAGCTTTGGACACTTCTAAGGCTATGGTTCTCGCTTTTTCAGCTATTTTTTTATCTATTCGAGCAGGACAAATAACATACTCCACCTGATTGGCTTCGGGGTGAAATTCCATTTCAACTACAGGATAAGTTTTGATTTCTCCTTTTGCATTTCTAGCTACAATAACGGCTAATTCATTTTTAAAAGGAACCAAGGCTTCAGCAATACATTCTACTTCTGGTAAATGAAGTAAGTCCATTGAGGAACGTATAATTTTTACACCATTTCCATCATATCCGCCTTCAGTAGATTTCCACACAAATGGAAAATTTAATTCGTCTTTATCTAATGCCTTTTGTACATCCTTGACCCCCATAAAGCGCTGATATTTTGATGTAGGAATGTTGTTTTCCAAGTAAAAATCTTTTTGTCGACCTTTGTTTTTAATTAGCCTAAGCGTTTTAGGTGAGGGATAAACCAAAAGGCCTTCTGTTTCTAGTTGTTCTAAGGCGTCTAAATTTACATGTTCAATTTCGATGGTGAGTACATTGCACTTTTTCCCGAATTGATAAACGGTGTCATAGTCATTTAAATCACCTTTGTAAAAAGCGCTGCATCCCACTTTCGAAGGAGCTTCTTCACTAGGGTCTAATACTAGAGTTTGAATATCAAATTTTCGAGTGTCATTAAGAAGCATTTTGCCTAGTTGTCCACCTCCTAAAATACCCAATTTGAAGTCAGAAGAAAAATAATTCATGTTGTTGTGTTGTTGTTTTAGAATAGATTAAATTCTAACATTAATAATGTGATGCAAAGATAATAATTTTAAAAAGTTATTGAAGTCTTTTCAATATGTCTTTTACGCAAGCTTTGTAGGCTGGGGAGTGTTTGCTGAAGTCTTGCGGTAAAATTATTTTTAATTCTTCATGAACCCAATGATATTTGTGTCCTAGTTGATACAAAGCACGCATGGCATAAGCTTTAGTGGCTACTTTTTCATCTCTAATTAACCAATCTAAGCACGATTCAAGGATTAAATTTTCTTGTTGCTCCGTTAAGACTATAGTTTTTGAATCAACAATGAATTGGCAAATTTTAGCAATAGAACGTAAAGCTGAACCATGCTTGTATTGAGCTAATGTAGTGCAAAAGATAGCTAAATGAGGAATTATTAAATTTATATTTTTTTCTAAAACCAGTTCTAATGCCCAACAAGCTTTAAAGTGATTTTGGTCTGAAACCGTAAAACTAATAATGAAAAGTTCATTTAAAATAGCTTCGTTTTGCAAAGCAAGATTGCAGTTAGCTTCTCTTTGATTCCTGTGAGCCGTACTCTTTTCAAGTTGTAAATAAAAAGGTGTTTGTTCTTTTTTCACTACTAAAACTTTAATTAAAAAAGTAAATATATCTAATTTGCAAAAAAAATACAATTTTGACTACTTAATCCTTAATACTTTGTAAATTTGTCACTTATTTTTCTAAACAACATGATACAATTACACGACAAAAAGTTTGAAGTTTTCATTACACATGATGAAATTCAGTTTGCAATCGCAAATATGACAAAGCAAATAGAAGATGATCATTGCGATGATGTTCCAGTTTTTGTAGGGGTGTTAAATGGGGCTTTCATGGTGGTTTCTGATGTAATAAAGAACTATAATTCGCCTTGTGAAGTAAGCTTTGTTAAGATGGCTTCATATGAGGGTACCGCTACAACTAACGAAGTGAAACAGTTGATTGGTATTAACCAAAATTTAGAGGGAAGAACGGTTGTTGTTTTAGAGGATATTGTAGATACAGGAAATACCGTAGAAGAATTAAAAAATTTGTTTAAAGCACTAAAAGTTAAACATTGTAAAATTGCTACTTTGTTTTTTAAACCAGAAGCTTATTCAAAAGATATTAAAATTGATTACGTAGGAATCAGAATTCCTAATAAATTTATAGTTGGATTTGGCTTAGATTATGATGGCTTAGGTCGAAACTTAAAAGATATTTACCAACTTTCAGAATAAAAACAACATTTAACATTATACTTTATAAATAAACACAATGATTAACATCGTTTTATTTGGGAAACCAGGAGCAGGAAAAGGTACTCAAGCAGAATTTTTAAAAGAAAAATACAATTTAACTCATTTGTCAACAGGAGATATTTTTAGATATAATATCAAAAATGAAACCGAATTAGGTCAATTAGCAAAAACATTCATGGACAAAGGGGATTTGGTACCCGATTCAGTGACTATACAAATGTTGCAAAGTGAAGTGGAGAAAAATCCAAATTCAGCTGGTTTTTTATTTGATGGTTTTCCTAGAACAATTGCACAAGCACAAGCATTAGATGCTTTTTTGGAGTCTAAAGGACAATCAATTACTGCTACAGTTGCATTAGAAGCGGATGATGAGATTTTAGTTCAACGATTATTAGAAAGAGGAAAAACATCTGGACGTCCAGATGATCAAGATGAAGAAAAAATCAGAAATAGATACCAAGAATATAACGAAAAAACCGCGCCTCTAATAGCTTTTTATCAAGCGCAAGATAAATATCATGCAGTAGATGGTATTGGTGCCATCGAGGAAATTACTGCGAGATTAAGTTTAATAATTGATAAATTATAATTATCTTGCGTACAAAATTAATTTTTTAAAGATTGGAAATAGTCATAATCTTCTTGCTGATACTGTTAAATGGATTGTTTTCCATGTCAGAAATCGCACTCATATCGGCAAGAAAGAACAGGTTAGAAACCGCTGCCAAAAAAGGCAATACGAGTGCAAAAACGGCTTTAGATTTAGCCAATTCACCTAATAAGTTTTTATCAACGGTACAAATTGGTATTACGTTGATTGGAATTTTAACGGGTATTTACTCAGGAGATAAAGTTACAGAAGATGTAAAGTTATTTTTTGAAGGGTATGAAATGACACTTCCTTATGCACATTCAATTGCTGTAGGTGTGGTTGTAGTTACTTTAACGTTTTTTTCATTAGTTTTAGGTGAGTTATTGCCTAAACGCATTGGCTTAAACTATCCTGAAGGAATAGCGAAAGCTGTTGCAGTGCCTATGAAAATTGTTTCAACAGTAACAGCTCCTTTCGTTTGGCTATTGACTACTTCTACAGATTTGATTTTGGATCTTTTGAAAATCAAACCAACAGCTGATGGTAAAGTAACCGAAGAAGAAATAAAAGCCATCATCAAAGAAGGTACTGAAGTAGGTGAGGTTCAGGAAATTGAACAAGACATAGTAGAGCGTGTCTTTCACATAGGTGATCGTAAGGTGAATTCACTCATGACTCATCGTAAAAGTGTAGTTTATCTTTCAACAGATGATACATTTGAGGAGATTAAAGCAAAGGTACTAGGTGAGTTACATTCTGTATATCCAGTTTGTAACGAAAATTTAGATGAAGTGATTGGTGTAGTGCTTTTGAAGGATTTATTCGCAAATATTGAGAATGGTGATTTTAAATTGATAGATATCAAGCAAGATCCCGTTTATTTCATTGAAAATACATCAGCTTACAAAGCCTTAGAAAACTTCAAAAAATCTAAGGTGCATTATGCTTTAGTTACAGATGAACACGGGATGTTCCAAGGAATTATTACCTTAAATGATATCTTGGAAGCTTTGGTGGGTGATGCAGCTGATTTTTATGAAGAAGAATTTCAGTTGGTAGCACGTGAAGATGGAACTTGGTTGGTTGATGGACATTATTCATTGCATGATTTCTTAACGTATTTTGATTTGGATGATTTGCTAAATGATTATGAAGTAACAACTGTAAGTGGTTTAATCTTAACCGAATTAGGCGATATTCCAAAACAAGGTGAAAAACTTATTTGGAATAAATTAGAATTCGAAGTTATAGACATGGATGGTGTTAAAATTGATAAAGTTTTAGTTTCAGCTATTAAAGAATAAGAAATAAAATACTAAATACTAGAACAGCTTAAGTGGTTTTCCATTCTAAGCTGTTCTTTGTTTTATACATAGCTTAAAAAATTGTATCTTTGCCGACTAAATAAAAATAATAATTAAGTTTGGATTTAAGTGATTTGTAATAATCATGCTTAAACAAACACATAATTTATAAAAGAATGACTGAAGGTAATTTCGTAGATTACGTAAAAATATATGCCGCTTCGGGTAAAGGAGGTAAAGGTTCATCTCACTTGCATAGAGAAAAATTTATTGAAAAAGGAGGTCCAGATGGTGGTGACGGTGGTCGTGGAGGTCACGTAATTTTAAAAGGAAATAAAAATCTTTGGACGTTATTTCACTTGAAATTTTTGCGTCATGTCAAAGCTGGTCATGGGGGTGATGGTGGAAGTAGCCGTAGTACAGGTGCCGATGGTGAAGATAAATTTATCGAAGTGCCACTAGGTACAGTAGTAAAAGATAAGGAAACAGGTGAGGTTTTGTTCGAAATTACCGAACACGATGAAACAAAAATACTTGCTAAAGGCGGAAAAGGGGGATTAGGAAACTGGCATTTTAGAAGTGCAACCAATCAAACTCCTCGATATGCTCAACCTGGTTTATCTGGAGAAGAAGTAGATATTATATTGGAACTAAAAGTGTTGGCCGATGTTGGTTTGGTTGGATTCCCTAATGCGGGCAAATCAACTTTATTATCGGTACTAACATCAGCAAAACCAAAAATTGCCGACTATCCTTTTACGACTTTAAAACCAAATTTAGGCATTGTAGCGTATCGCGATTTTCAATCTTTTGTTATAGCTGATATTCCCGGAATTATTGAAGGTGCAGCAGAAGGTAAAGGGTTAGGGCATTATTTTTTGCGTCATATTGAAAGAAATTCAACATTATTGTTCTTGATTCCTGCAGATACAGAAGATATTAAAAAAGAATACGATATTTTAATTGACGAGCTGAGAAGGTATAATCCTGAGATGTTAGATAAAGATCGATTAATTGTGATTTCAAAATGCGATATGTTAGATGACGAATTACAAGCAGAAATGAAAGCGCAATTGGATCAAGATTTTAAAGGAATGGAGTACATGATGATTTCATCGATTTCTCAACAAAATTTACAGCAGTTGAAAGATAAATTGTGGAAAATGTTAAATCAATAAAAATTAGAAGCACCTTTTTTTAGGTGCTTTTTTTTGTTAAATGAATAATCAAACGTTAAAAATTATTTTTCAAGTGTAATTCCGACCTTGTTTTTTGAAGAAATCGTATTTTTTGAATTATATTCGCATCATTAAAACAAAATTACTAGTTATATTATGAAAAAATTTATTGTATCCTTAATCGCTGCCATCACGTTGCTACCTGCAACTGTAAAAGCAGATGAGGGGATGTGGTTCTTAATGTTCATCGAAAGATTGAACCACAGAGATATGCAAAAAATGGGACTTCAGTTAACAGCTGAAGAAATTTACAGCATCAATCATCATAGTTTAAAAGATGCTATCGTTCAGTTTAACGGTGGATGTACAGCAGAATTAATTTCAAAAGATGGATTAGTTTTAACTAACCATCACTGTGGATATGACGCAATTGCTGAATTATCAACAGCAGAAAAAAACCATTTAAAGAATGGATTTTGGGCAAAAACTAGAGCTGAGGAATTAAAACCTTCAAGCTTATTTGTTCGTTTTTTCGTTAGAATGGATGATTGTACAAAAAGAATTTTAGCGGTGGTTAATGATAAAATGACTGAAGCTGAAAGAGAAAAAGCAATCAATGCTGAAATTGCAAAAATTGAGAAGGAAAATAATGAAGGTGGAAAATACACGGTTTCAGTTCGTTCATTTTTCCAAGGTAATGAGTTTTACTATTTTGTTTACCAAGATTATAAAGATGTTCGTTTAGTAGGAACACCTCCTGAAAGTTTAGGTAAATTCGGTGGTGATACTGACAACTGGGAATGGCCACGTCATACTGCCGATTTCTCTATGTTTAGAATTTATGCAGATGCAAATGGTAATCCAGCTGAGTATTCTCCAAACAATGTACCATTACAACCCAAACATCATTTACCAGTTAACTTAGGTGGAGTAAAAGAAAACGATTTTGCTATGATTTTAGGTTACCCAGGTAGAACGAATCGTTGGATGCCAGCTGGTGGAATTGAACAAAATGTGAAATTTGCTTATCCAGCTTGGGTAGAAGGTTCTAAAACAGGTATGGATCAAATGAAAAAATACATGGTTCAATCTGATGCGTTGAATTTAATTTATGCTTCTAAATTTGCTGGAGTAGCTAACTATTGGAAAAATCGTCAAGGTATGATTGATGCGTTAACTAAATTCCAAACAGCAAAAGCTAAAGCAGCTCAAGAGGCAAAATTTGATAAATGGGCAAATAAACCAGAGAACAAAGAAAAATATGGTAATGTTGTAGCAACAATTAATAACTATTATAAGTTGACTAATGAAAAGTCACGTCATGATAATTATTTACAACAATTATTTAGAACTTCAGCTTTTGGAACAATTAGCCGTTCATTAGGAAGACAATTAGAAGCATATGCTAAAGCAGACGCAACGAAAAGAGCACAAATGGCACCAGGTATATTAGAAATGGTTGACGAAATGTACAAAGAGTTACATATCCCTGCTGAAAAAGATATCTTAGCGGCTCAATTAAAATTATATGCTTCAAAATCAACAGGATATGCTATTGCGCCTTCAGTTGATAAATTAGCAAAAGAGAATAATGGCGATTTTACTAAATATGTTAATGCCTTATTTGATTTAAGTATTTTCACTTCAAAAGATAGAATCAAAGCATTCTTAGACTTGCCAAGTGAAACGATGTTAGCAAATGATCCATTAAATGTTTTATCTAATGATTTGTTGACACACTTTAATTCAAAATCTGATGTTATTGCAAAAGCTCAAAATGATTTTGGAGCAGCATTCAGAAAATTAGTTCAAGGGTTACGTGAGTCTAAAATTGGAGAAATTAAATATCCAGATGCTAACTCTACGTTACGTTTAACATATGGAAAAGTTAGAGCTTTGCCTGCCGATAAAAGAAATGATGCTACAGTTAATAACTATACAACATTAGCAGGTCAAGTTAAGAAATACAAAAAAGGAGATTTAGAATTTGATTTGCCTACCAAAGTTTTAGAAATGAATGCCAAAAAAGAATTTGGTCGTTATGCTGATAAAGATGGTTCTTTACACGTTTGTTTCTTAACAGATAACGATATTACAGGAGGAAATTCAGGATCTCCGGTTTTAAATGGCAAAGGAGAATTAATCGGTTTAGCTTTTGATGGTAATATTGAAGCTATGGCTGGTGATGTAATCTTTGATAAAAAATTACAAAGAACAATTAATGTAGACATTCGTTATGTGTTATGGGTAATTGAAAATTTCTCAGGTGCTAAACATATTGTTGACGAAATGACAATTGTGAAATAACTTATAAGTCAAAAAAACTTCAAAACCCTCTAGGCATTTTTCTTAGAGGGTTTTTTGTTTAGTTTTTAATTCCTTACTTTTGGATTCAAATTTGAATTATGCGTTTTTTAATTTTTGCATTATTATTTTCCCTAATATCAGTAGGTCAGTCTAGTTTTGATGTAGCTGTAAGTTATTTTGATGCAAAAAAGTTGAATGAAGCAAAGTCATTGTTTGAAGTGTATCTAAAATCAAATCCAAACGATTTAAAGGCGATAGAATATCTAGGTGATATCGCTGGACAACAAAAGAAATGGGACGAAGCAGTTTCGTATTATTCAAAATTAAAGACTAAAATCCCAACTAATGCAGATTATCAATATAAGTATGGTGGTGCTCTAGGAATGAAAGCTAAAAGTGTGAATAAAATGAAAGCCTTAGGAATGATTGATGATATTGAGCAGGCTTTTTTAACAGCCGCTAAGTTGGATAAAAAACACATTAATACGCGATGGGCTTTAGTGATGTTGTATTTAGAATTACCAGCAATTATTGGCGGAAGTGAAACAAAAGCAAAAAAATATGCAGATGAACTCTTATTGATTTCAAGAGTAGATGGCTATTTAGCCCACGGTTATATTGAAGTGTATTTCAAAAGATATAAAAAGGCAGAAACACTTTATATAGCAGCTCATAGAGTTGGAGAATCAAAAACGACTTTTGAGAAATTATACGATTTATATTTAAATAAGTTAAAAGATAAACCCAAAGCGGAAGAACTTAAGAATAATTTTAATAAATAGTTTACATTAAAGTAAACTTTTGAGGACAAAATGAGAACACATTTTATTGCAATTGGCGGTGCGGCTATGCACAATTTGGCCTTAGTTTTACATCATAAAGGGTATCAAGTAACGGGTAGTGATGATGCTATTTTTGAGCCTTCTAAATCTCGATTAGAAAAATATGGATTATTACCTGAAGTTGAAGGTTGGTTTCCAGAAAAAATCACTTCAGATATTGAAGCTGTAATTTTAGGTATGCATGCAAAAGCAGATAATCCAGAATTGTTAAAAGCTCAAGAATTAGGATTGAAAATTTATTCTTATCCTGAATTTTTATATGAGCAATCTAAAAACAAGACTCGTGTTGTAATTGGTGGTTCACATGGTAAAACAACTATAACTTCTATGATTTTGCACGTAATGCATTATCATAATATTGAAGTGGATTATATGGTGGGAGCTCAGTTAGAAGGTTTCGATACTATGGTGCATTTAACTGAAACAAATGATTTTATTGTGTTAGAAGGAGATGAGTATTTAACTTCTCCAATAGATTTACGACCAAAATTCCATTTGTACCAACCCAATATTGCTCTAATTTCAGGTATAGCTTGGGATCACATTAATGTATTTCCAACCTTCGATAACTATGTAGAACAATTCGATATTTTTGTCAATAAAATTACTAATGGAGGTATTTTAATTTACAACGAAGAAGATGCTAATGTGAAACTGGTCGCTGAAAGAAGCGAAAATCCGATTCGTAAAATTGCATATCAAACGCCTTCTTATGAAGTTGCTCAAGGAACTACTTTGTTAGACACTCCAGATGGACCTATGCCAATTGAAGTGTTTGGTGCACATAACCTAAGTAATTTAGCAGGAGCTAAATGGGTGTGTCAGTGTATGGGCGTTGATGAAGCCGAATTTTATGAAGCTATTGCTAGTTTTAAAGGAGCAAGCAAACGATTAGAAAAAATCGCTGAATCTAGTAATAAAGTTGCTTATAAAGATTTTGCGCATTCTCCAAGTAAAGTTTCAGCTACTACAAAAGCGGTGAAAGCACAATATCCAGATAGAAAATTGATTGCTTGTTTAGAATTGCATACCTATAGTAGTTTAAATGCCGAGTTCTTAAAAGAATATCAAGGGGCATTAAATGCAGCCGATGTAGCTGTTGTTTTTTATTCACCCGATGCAGTAAAAATTAAACGTTTGGAAGAAGTAACTTATGATCAAATTGCTCAATCGTTCCAAAGAGAAGATTTAATAATTTACACCAATCCAACCGAATTTAAAAACTTTTTATTCAACCAAAATTTAGATAATTCAGCCTTGTTGTTAATGAGTTCTGGGAATTATGGCGGGTTGAATTTTGATGAAGTGAAAGAATTAATAAGTTAATTTGAAAATTTGAGAATGATAAAAAAATCCGAAGTAAATTCGGATTTTTTTATTTTTCACATCAAGTGAAGTCTAGTTTTATTGTTCAAAGAAGAAATCTTCATCTAATTGTTTTACTTCGTAAACAGATTTAATTTGAACGCCAACATTGAATTCGTGCATTAAGTCAACTAATTTTTTACCGTCAATTAAAATGATTTTATGATGTGCATTTTTTGCTTTTTCAATAGCTCCAATATCAAATAAAGAAGTAGTAACAAAAACCCCTTTGTTTGTGTCACCACTCATAGCTCCAATAAAATTGCGTATATCTTTTTCTCTGACTTTATTTTCATTGAATCTTTTGGCTTGAATATAAATTTTGTCTAGTCCAAGCTTATCTTCATTTATAATTCCATCAATTCCTCCATCTTGTGATTTTGAAGTTTCAATAAAATCTCCATAACCCATTTTTTTGAGTAGAATTAAAATTACTTTTTCGAAATAATATGGGTCAATAT
>NZ_JAGKWP010000068.1 GCF_021151785.1 Flavobacterium sp. | reverse complement strand
TTTTAATAAATTTGATACTTAATTATAAATCTAGTGTTATATTGTAATTTTTTAAATTTTCTAATGCTTCGGCTGTGCTATAATCAAAAGTGGTTTCATGAACATGCATATTTTTTCTTTGCTCTATGCGTTTAACCCCTTCATAAAAACGTCTGACTTCTTCCATATTTGAGAGTATTAAGCGAGGAACTTTAACATTATTACCCTTTTCATCTTTAGCTACCATAGTAAAGTAACTGGAATTGGTATGTTTAATTTTACCTGTTTGAATATTTTGTGAAGTTACCCGAATCCCCACAATCATGGATGTAGTTCCTATATAGTTAACAGATGCCTTTAAAGTGACTAACTCACCAATCTCAACAGGATTTAAAAAGTTAACAGTATCTACTGATGCAGTTACACAATAACATCCTGAATATTTTGATGCACATGCAAAGGCAATTTGATCCATTAAGCTTAATAAATAACCACCGTGAATTTTTCCACTAAAGTTAGAATGCGATGGTAACATTAACTGAGTTAAGGTAATTTTTGATGCTTTTACGCTATTTGTGTGTTCCATTATTTTGAATTGATGTAAGGTGATTGTTCAGGTATAACTTTAGTTATAAAATAATGTGTATCTCCCCACCAAGGCAACGTTTTAATTCGTTCTTTATACTCTAACTTTACATATTGTCCTTGGTATTTCTTTAAATCTTCTATAACATTTTCTTCATTATCTTGAACTGAAAATGGGAAAAAACGTGTAGCTCCAAATCCTTCATTTAATTCACCTTCCCATGTCTTAAAAATGATACCTTTATGACTAAATTTAGACAAAACACCACTTCTAACACCGTTACTTAATGTAAAATTATAAATAAAAAGGGTGTAGCCTATTAAAATCAAGCTAAATAATAGTAAAAAATAAATGCCAATTTTTTTAATAATATTCATGATTAACGCTTTTTTCGTTATTTTATTTTTCTTCTATTTTAGATTGAACGATTAAGTGTTCTGGAAGTGACTTTTTTGCTTTAGCCCCCATTTTCTTTAAGCGTTCTACACTGTTTATAAGATTTCCTTTTCCTTCTACTAATTTATTCATTGCATAGCCATATTCAATTTTGGCTTCATCCATTCTTTTTCCAATTTTAATTAAGTCAGCTACAAATCCCTCAAATTTATCATATAATGCACCCGCTTGACGAGCTATTTCAATTGCGTTATCTTGTTGTTTTTGATTGGTCCACATGCTGTCAATAGTTCGTAAAGTGGCTAGTAAAGTAGTTGGAGTTACAATAACAATGTTCTGTTCAAAAGCTTTATTGTATAGTGTAGGCTCCACCTGTAAAGCCATTGCGAAAGCCGATTCTATTGGAATAAATAATAATACAAAGTCAGGACTTTCTATATGGTAAATATCGAAATAATTTTTTGAATTTAATTGATCTACGTGTCTTTTTATTGATTGAATATGCTCTTTAGCATAAGTCAATTTTAAGGTGTCATTTTCTTCATTTACATACCTTTCATAACTTGTTAAAGAAACTTTAGCATCTACAATTATTTTTTTGCCATCAGGTAAATGAATGATAACATCTGGTTGAACTTTTTTACCGTCTTCTTTTGTAAAGTTTGCTTGTATCTCATATTCTCTTCCTTTTTCTAAACCCGATTTTTCCAACACCCGTTCGAGTATCAATTCCCCCCAATTACCTTGAGTTTTACTATCACCTTTCAGTGCTTTTGTTAGATTTTCGGTTTCTTTTGAAATTTTGCTATTTTGGTCTTTTAAATGTTGTAATTGTTCTTTTAAAGCAGCATGATAGCCGAATGTTTCTTTTTGTGAATCTTCAACTTTTTTTTCAAAATGTTGAATTTTTTCATGAAGTGGTGATAAAATATTTTTTATATTTTCTTTGTTTTGTTCCGTAAATTTCAATGTTTTTTCCTCTAAAATTTTTTGTGCTAATTGTTCAAATTCAAGTGTGAATTTTTCTTGAAGATCAGATAGTTCTTTTCTTTGTTCTTTTGTTCTTTCTAGTAAATTGTCAAAATCATTCTCTTTTTTTGCTAATAAAATAGCAAATTCTTCTTTGTCAGCTTGAGCTTTTGCAAGTTGATTTTTTATTTCTTCTAATTGTTTTGAGTTTTGTTCTAGTTGTTTATCTAAAATTGAAAGAGTAGCTTTTGAGGAAGATTGAAAAAATAGTTTACTAATGATTATACCTAGGATAAATGCAATGAAAAGGGCGAAGACAAAGAGTACTGATATGGACATGATTATTTTATTTGCAAGTAAATTTAAATAAATCTTCTTTATATTTTTTTAATAAATGTAAATTTGTTAGATGGAACAACAACATTTTGCATTGCATAAGCCTCATGGTTATTTGAGTCAATTTATTTATGAAAAAAAAAGAAACAAGAAGAAGTTAGGTGAATTATTTGATTTTCCTGAAGGTACTATGGCTATTGGAAGGTTAGATGAGGATTCTGAGGGGTTACTTTTATTGACCACAGATGGTAAAATGAGTGAGTTGGTTCGAAGTAAAACTATTGAGAAAGAATATTTCGCCCAAGTTGATGGTCTCTTAACTGATAACGCAGTTGAACAATTGAAAAAAGGTGTAGAAATTGGTTTTAAAGGAATACGTTATGTAACAAAACCTTGTCAGGCACATTTAGTTCATCAGTTACCATCTTTCATTGGTGAAGGCAGAAGAATAAGAGATGAGCGTCATGGACCAACCAGTTGGGTTTCTATAACTTTAACTGAGGGTAAATATCGTCAAGTACGAAAAATGACTGCAGCAGTTGGGTTTCCTACATTACGTCTTATCCGAGTTAGGGTAGGAGATTTTAAATTAGAAGGATTAAAGGTAGGTGAGGTTAAGTCTATCACTTTTGATGTTATTTTACCATAAATTTGCCATATTGTTTGTTAAAAACAATATGTTCGTCTTTAAAAAGTAAATCAAATACATTTTTTTCAATCAAATTACAAGGTTGATCTTGTACGCAAAAAGTTTCGGTCATGACAATAACTTCATCGCTTAATTGTATGGCTAAATCAAGATCATGGGTTGAAAATAAAATACATTTTTGGGCTTCATGAGCTAATTTTTGAAGTAATTTAAAAACAGCTACTTTGTGATATAAATCTAAATGAGTAGTTGGCTCATCTAAAATAATCAAAGGTGTGTCTTGAGCTAATGCACGAGCTATTAATACTTTTTGTAACTGACCGTCACTAATTTCATCATGTTTTTTATCAATCAAATGATGAATATCTGTTAAGGCAATTGCTTTTTCAATGTAATTGAAATCAGTTTCAGTTAAGGTACCTAACCAATTGGTGTAGGGTTGCCTGCCTAGTGCTATTAATTCTGCAATATTTAAATTGCTTGGAGGTAATTTTTCAGTTAAAACAACACTTAATTCTTGTGCTAATTCTTGAGGCTCATAACTTGAAATTTCTTTATTGGCTAATTTTACGCTACCACTTAATGGTGGTATAATGCCCGTTAGGGTTTTTAATAAAGTTGATTTTCCAATACCATTAGCACCAAGAAGTGTTATTAATTTGCCAGCTTCTAACGAAATTTGAATATTTTCTTTAATAAGATGTCCACCTTTTTTTGAAGAATAACCAATAGAAAGTTCTTCAGTATGTAGTATTGATTGTTTCATTTTATCTTATTCCTTTTTTTCTTACTAATAACCAAATTACTACCGGAGCTCCTAAAATTGAGGTTATTGCATTTATTGGTAAAGTAAAATTTTGACCAGGCATTTGTGAAATAGTATCGCAAAGTAACATCATTATTCCTCCAATTAAACTCGTGCCAATAAATAAAATTCGGTGATTACTTGTTTGAAAATATAACTTGGATATATGAGGTATAGCTAAACCAATAAAAGCAATAGGGCCAACAAAAGCTGTTATACTTCCCGCTAATATTCCTGTGGTTAAAAAAATGTGATTTCGTTTTTGTTTTATAGCAATTCCTAAACTCTTGGCATAATTTTCACCTAACAAAAAAGCATCTAATGTTTTAAGTGTCAATAGACTCAAAAATAAACCAAAACTTACACTTATTGATAATATTACAACTTGACTCCAATCCAAGTTTCCTAAATTTCCCATTGACCAAAAAGTAAACCGTTGCAGTTGTTCTGCAGAACTAAAATAGGTTAGCACACTCACAATAGCTCCTGAAAAACTGCTAAACATTAAGCCAATAATTAATATAGACATAGTATCTTTAACTTTTTTTGATACTAAAAACACCAAAATAAGTACGGCTAAACTTCCTAAACAAGAAGCTAATAAAATACCCGTATTTGAAGTAAAAAAAGAAGCTAGGCCAAGAGGTAAAAAATGAGCTCCTAAGAAAATAAATGCCACACCTAAACTAGATCCAGAACTCAGACCTAACACATAAGGCCCCGCCAAAGGATTCCGAAATAAAGTTTGCATTAATAGTCCAGATATAGATAAACCTGCACCAACAAATATAGCTGTAATAGCTTTAGGTAATCTAAAATTTAAAATGATATATTCCCAAGTATCTCGTACATTTGGTGCTCCAAAAAAAGCCTTTATAATTTCTTTTAAAGGAATTGCCACTTGTCCTAAGGCAATATTTAATAAAAAAGCTACTCCAAAAAGAAGTCCCAGAATAATTATTTTTTTTACATGTGATGTAGACTTTTTCAATTTATTTAAGTTGTTCAAAAAAATACAATTGATAATTTGGTAATAGCTCAGGATGTAAAATTTTTACTAAATCCTTTAAAACTAAATCGGGGCGGTTAGGAGCTAATTCATAATAAATTACACCTCCAGTTTTACCTTTTTTAGTACTAAAAGAATAGATGTTTTTAGTTTTAAAAGCTTTAAATTGTGTGAAGTGTGAATTAGTAATAGCTAGTTCATGTAAACTAGTAAATTGACCTGGACCAATCCAAAAATCAGCTTCTTTTGCTTTTTCATATACTTCTTCAAAGCTTAAAGAAATACTTCCTGTTCCTTTTGTTTTTTTCCACAAATAGTTTCCTCCAGCATTGGAAAGAAATTGAGCACCCCAACTTTCGCCTTGTGGTAAATACCATTTTCCTTCAAAAGTTGAACCAGCTAGTATAGTTGGTTTATTTTTACTTTTTTTGACTAGTTCTAAGGTTTTTTGATATTCATTTTCGATGTGTTCAAAAATTTGATTGGCTTCTTTTTGTTGATCAAATAAGGCACCAAATAGTTTAATCCATTCAGCTTTTCCTAAAGGCGTTTGTTCGTTCCAATCACCATTAAGAACAACTTTTAAACCATTTCTTTTCAAATTTTCTAAAGTCGGATTACTATTATCTAAACCATAACCAATAATTACACTAGGTTGAAGTTCTAACAGCAACTCAGTATTTAAAGATTGATTATTGCCTAATTCTTTGATTTTTTTTTGATCAATTAAAGTCCTTATTTTAGTGGATGAAATATAATCTAAATTAGGGAAACCAATGAGTTTGTTTTCTTGATTTAGCATTTCAATTGACGGAATATGTGTAGTTGAGGTTGCTACAAGATTTTTTACAGGAACTTGTATTTGAGTATATTTTTTTAAGCTATCAGGAACAACTATTTCTTTTTTATAAAGCACATATTTAAATAGTTCTTTCGCATTTGGCCAAGGATTTTTAACCGTAACTACTGTGTAGTCATCTTCAACTCTAATCGAAAGTCCAACTGCGTATTTTATTTCATCTTTAGTGGCATCTGAAATAGACTTTGATGTATTATTTTGACAACTTGTAGATGTCAAAATCAATAATAGAAGACTAATTTTAATCAATTTCATTAGTTAAGTTTAGATTTGCAAATGTATCAACTAATTTTTTAAAAATATATTTTCGATTGAATTTAGTTATTGTATGAAACATTTGTCATGTTTTATGAAAGCTATTTTGATGAAATTTGTTCAAAAAAATATGCGTGATAATTCAAATACATTTATTTATATAGTTGCAAGTATTATTTTTCTTCATTTTTTGATTGGGTTCATTTGGCTGGTTATAAAATTCTCAAAAAAGAGTAAAAACGAAGAAGAAAAGTAATAAAACTTGCTTTTAATTAAAAACTTTTTAATTTTGCAGCCGAATTATGGTTTCAATTTGAGTTTTTCAAAATTGAATTAAAAGGGAATCAGGTGTAAAACCTGAGCTGTACCCGCAACTGTAAGCTAAAACGGTTTTTGTTATCTACAAATCCACTGTTGTAAAAGTTACACTTGAAAAAAGTTTAATAAACATTTTTAGGAGTTAACCAAGCAATGGGAAGGAAAATAAAAATACGCAAGCCAGGAGACCTGCCACTATTCGTTGAGTAACAAACTTTCGGGAAAAAAGGTTTGGGTATGGGTAAATTCTATGCTTTTCTCCCATTATTATTAATTTTTTAATTAAAAAAATGAAAACAAATTTCATTCAGTTGTCAGCGTTTTTTACGTTGGTGTCTGCTATTGCTTTTGCACAAGAACAAGACTCCACAAAAACAAAAACGATTGAGGAGGTCGTTGTATCCGACACAAAATTTGCGCAAAGCAAGGAAAAATCAGGAAAAATTATTGAAAAAATTACGGCAAAAGATTTAGAATCTAAGAAAGGACAATCCTTAGCTAATGTTCTAAGTCAGGTTGCAGGCGTAGAGGTGAATGGTAACCAATCGGGTACAGGTAAAAACATTGAGTATTATATAAGAGGGGGAAGAAGTAGACAAGTTCTCATTATGATAGATGGTGTTCCCATGACTGATGCTTCGGGTATTACCTTACAGTATGATTTAAGATTGCTACCAGTTGATCAAATTGAAAGTATTGAAATTTTAAAAGGAGCATCGAGTACATTATATGGTTCTGGTGCTGCTACAGGAGTTATAAATATTACGCTGAAGAAATCTGCTAAAAAAGATATTGCAGGTCAGGCTTATTTTCATTTAGGAACACAAAATACCGCAGAGGATAAAAAAGGTTATCCACAAGAATTTAATCAAGGTTTTTCAATTAACGGAACCAAAGGTAACCTTTCATATCTGACTTCATTGAATAGTACAGAAACCAAAGGTATTAGTGAAGCTGCTGGGGTTGATTTTGAACCAGATTTTTTTTCCAGAGTAAATGCATTACAAAAAATTGGTATTAAAGCAACAAATCGATTGAGTTTTGATGCTTATCTTAATTACGATCGTTTAAAATCTACTTTTGATGCAGGTGCCTTTCAAGATGAATCGGCAAATGTTTCTCTATCAGAACAAGTTCGTTTTGGTTTTTCTCCAAAGTTTAAATACAACAAAGGAGAATTTAATTTAGTTACTGGGTTTAATAATTTAGAGCGGAAGTATTCAACTTTCAGTTCTTGGTCAGGTGTTGTTAATAAATCTTACTATAAATCTCGAAATGTGAGTATAGATGCCTTTAATAAGTATCGATTTTCTAATCAAATTTTTGTTGTGGTTGGAACTCAGTTTCAATTTCTTGACATGTTAGAAGATACGGCTTTTGAAAGCATTGCCAATACGGCGGCAAAATTTAATTCCATTGATCCTTATGCAACAATAGTATATAATTCAGGCTTTGGTTTAAATGTTAATGCAGGAACCCGTTTAAACATGCATTCTATTTATGGTAACCATTTTACATGGAATATCAATCCTTCATACCAATTTAAAAATGTACCTTTAAAATTAATTTCTTCATACAGTACTGCTTACATTACTCCATCATTATATCAGTTGTATTCTCCATATGGAAATTTAGATTTAACACCTGAAGAGAATATTACTCTAGAAGCTGGTTTTGAAACATTTCTTTTTAATAAAAAACTGATATTTAATGCAGTAGCTTTTTACAGAGAAGAGAAAAACCGTTTCGAATATTTTACAGATATGAGCACTTGGGAGTCGAAATATGTCAATAATTCAAATGTAGTTATGGCTAAAGGAGTTGAGACCACTTTAGTTTATCAACCTATATCTACTGTAAAGCTTAATGCTAATTATACATATACGCAAGTAGAAGAAGATCAAAGCCGATTGATTCCAAAACATAAAGTTAACGCATCTATTGATTTAGCTTTGACCAAAAGACTGAATTGGAACTCACAATACCAATATATTGATGCACGAACAGATTTGTTTTATGATGCTTCTTTTACTCGATTTGATGTTATTTTAAAATCATATCAATTATTAAATTCAACAGTTTCTTTTGAAGTTTTACCTAATAAAATGACTGTTTTTGGTTCAGTTACTAATTTATTTAATAAAAATTTCACTGAAGTAGCAGGTTATTCTACAAGAGGTAGGAATTTTAAATTAGGTTTAAATTTTAAATTTTAAAATAAATCTTTCATACTTAATGACAAGGGCTTTGAAGTAGTTTTATTTCAAAGCCTTTTTCTTTGTAACAATTCGTACTTTTGTATGACCAATATGTTTGGTACAAAATTTGATATGTAATTTATAAAAGTAAGATAATATGAGAAAAATTATTGTTCTAGTTGCCCTATTCATTTCTTCCATTTTGATGGCTCAAAATGAGTTGGCAAAACTAGAAGGGAAAGAAGGAATTGAGAGTATCACAGTGACTAAGAAGATGTTTGATTTAATGAGTAAAGTAAAAATTGATGCTAAAGATGCTGAGGCGCAACGATATTTAAATTTACTTAAAAAATTAGATATTCTGGAAGCTTATTCTACCGCAAAACCTAAACTCGCTGGAGATTTAAATTCAGCAGCAGCAGCTATCGCTAAATCTAATGGATTAACACAAGTGGCTTCAACCACTTATCAAGGTAATGTAGTTAAAGTGTTTGGCAAGTCAGATGCTAATGAAACTAATTTAAAAGAGGTTTTAATTACTGTTAATGGCGAATTTAATGGTTACAAAGCATCGGTTTTATCTATTAAAGGTGATTTTCCATTATCTGAAATAGCTCTAATTGCTGAAAAATTAAAATTACCTGTTAGTGGTGCTTTAGATAAATTGGATAAGAAATAAGATGAGAGTTTTTTTATTAAGTTTAATGGCTTTATGCCTAGTAAATTGTGGACAAGAAAAGCCCTCTTTACAAAAGTATTTTGTTAAAAGTGCAGATAAAAAAGAGTTTATAACATTAGATGTTTCTTCTTCAATATTGAATATTGATAAAAGTAAACTTACTACATCTGAAAAACAAGCATTGGCATCTTTTGATAAAGTTAATATTTTGGCTTACAAGAAAAATGAAAAATCTGAAGTAGCATTTAAAAAAGAGATTGCGGATGTGAAAGAGATTTTAAAAGATACTATATATGAACCTTTAATTAAGTTAAATGGTAAAAATAATAACGCATCAATAATGCTTGTTGGCGATGATAAAGCTATAGATGAATTGGTTTTGTTTGGTAATCAAAATGAATTAGGATTTACAGTGATTCGGGTTTTAGGTAATAATATGAAACCAGAACAAGCTTTGGAATTTTTAAGTATTTTACAAAAATCTTCAATTGATACTAAACAATTACAACCCATTTTTAATTTTGTAAATAAGAAATAAAAAAAGTGACCTTAGTCACTTTTTTTTATGCATTTTTGTAATGTTTCCATGGAAAAAGTAACATTCCAAAACATTCGCCATGTTCTTTTCCAATGTGTTTGTGATGCATTTTATGTGCCCTTCTTAAAGCCCTTGCATATTTGCTATTTGCATTTCTAAATAGTTTAAATCGCTGATGAATAAAGATATCATGTACCATAAAATAAGTAAATCCATAAGCAAAAATACCCAAACCGATAGCTAAACCAATAGCTAAAATATTATTTTGCCATAAGAAGAAAAAGGTCATACTTACTACGGCATAAAATATAAAGAAGGCATCATTTCTTTCAAACCAAGAATCATGATCTTTTTTGTGATGATCAGCATGAAGATACCACAAGAAACCATGCATAACATATTTGTGTGTAAACCAAGCCATGAATTCCATCATAAAAAAAGTGAGAAAGAAAACTAAAATATGTATCCACATAAGTAAGAGATTTTGAAGTGTAAAATTATTAATATTTTGAATAAATTAAGATATTTAAATAATCATAGCAAGTTTAAACGATACTTTACATAACAGCGTGCCAACAATTCTAACTTTTGATAATCGGGCACACGAATACGTGTGTTTTTAATTTCAGTAGATGGAGTAGCTTTTAATTTTTTTAATAATCGTTTGTAATATCTATAAGCTGTATAAACTCCAAATCGTGCTTCTATAGGCAGTTGTTTTATGGCCAAATAAGCAGCATCAAAATCAGCGTCAATATCTGTAATTATTTCTTTTTTTGCTTTCTCATCCAAATGTGTCAAGTTAGTATTGGGGAAATAAGTGCGGTTTAGTTCTTCAAAATCAGCTTTCAAATCCCTCAAAAAATTTACTTTTTGAAATGCAGATCCTAAACGCATAGCCCCATCCTTTAATTCATTGTATTTATTAGTATCACCGTTTACAAATACTTTTAAACACATTAAACCAACAACATCTGCACTACCATATATGTATTCTTGGTATTCTTCTCTGGAATGATAGACTTGTTGATGTAAATCTTGACGCATACTTTTCATGAAAGCAGCTATTAAATCGTTTGGTATATTGTATTTATTGACTGTGTATTGAAATGAATTTAAAATCGGATTTAAACTTATTTTAGAAGAAATTGCTTCATATAAATCATGTTCAAATTTATCCAATAGAGTTTTTTTGTCAAAATCATGAAAACTATCCACAATTTCATCGGCAAAACGAACAAAACCATAAATATTGTAAATGTCTTGTCTAATGGATGGACCTAGCATTTTAACTGCAGAAGAAAACGAAGTACTATAAGCTTTAGTTACTTGAGTACTACAATCAAAAGAAACGGAATCAAATAAGGCTTTCATATTTCGTATTTTTTTATCAAATTAGATACTAATTTTCCTGATATTAATGAAGGAGGTACACCTGGTCCAGGAACAGTTAACTGCCCAGTAAAATATAGATGTTTTACCTTTTTACTTTTTAATTTTGGTCGTAAAAAAGCAGTTTGTAACAAGGTATTTGCCAGTCCATAGGCATTTCCTTTGTACGAATTATATTGTTCTTTAAAATCATTTACGCAAAAGGATTCTTTAAAGATAACATTATTTTTTACATTTTGGTTTGTAATTTTTTCAAAACGATCAATGATCTTATTAAAATACAATTCTCTTAATTCTGGAGTATCTTCAAGATCTGGTGCAAGAGGAATTAAAAATATTCCTGCTTCTTTTCCACTTGGGGCTGCGCTATCGTCTGTTTTTGATGGAAAGCTAGCATAAAACAACGGTTCATCTGGCCATTTTGGTTGGTCATAGATATCTTTAGCATGCACATCAAAATCTGTATCAAAAAATAAAGTATGATGTTCTATGTTTTCAATTTTTTTATCAAAGCCAACATAAAATAATAAAGATGAAGGTGCATAAGTTTTTTTATCCCAGTAATTTTCTGAATACTGACGCAATTCTTTATTAAGCAACGTTTCTGTGAAATGATAGTCTGCTCCACTCACTATTATGTCACAATATTTATTTTCACCATTTACAACTATACCAGTGGCTTTGTTTTTTTCTGTAATTATTTTTTCTACATTTTGATTAGTATGAATGGTAACACCTAATTCAGATGCTAATTGAGCAATTCCTTCAATAACACTGTACATTCCGTTTTTTGGATGCCAAGTTCCTAGTCCAAAGTCAGCATAATTCATAAAACTATAAAATGAGGGTGTGTTACTAGGTTTGGCACCTAAAAATAAAACTGGAAATTCTAGTGTTTGAATGAGTTTAGAGTTTTTAAATTTTGAGCGGACATCTCTAGAAATTGTACTGAAAAACTGATTAAGTCTTTTGGCTGTTTCAAGTGTAATCAGTTCGCCAATATGTTCACCTGGTCTATATACTAGATCTTTTATGGCAATATCATAATTTGATTTGGCAGTTGCCATAAAAACTTCTAATTTTTCTCCAGCTCCTTTTTCAATTTTTTCAAAAGTTGTAACAATATCTTGTAAATTATCTGCTATTGTGATAGCCTCATTTTTACCAAAATAGACTTGATAAGCTGGACTTAATTTTAACAATGAATAATAATCACTCGGTTTTTTATTAAAGTCATTAAAAAAACGTTCAAATACATCTGGCATCCAATACCAGGTTGGGCCAATATCAAAGACAAAACCTTCGCGTTTTAATTGACGAGCGCGACCACCAATAGTTTCGTTTTTTTCAAAAATAGTTACATCATGACCTTCTTTAGCCAAATAGCAAGAAGCTGCAAGAGAAGAGAAGCCAGAACCTATTATATAAATTTTCTTTTTCATAACATTTAATTGTTTAATTCTGAAATAAATGGGGACACACTTTGGTATACTTTAATCTTGTCAGAATCAATAGGTTTAATAAGTCCTGTCTTTCTTCCAAATATATATAGTTTTGAATGATTGCTTTTTAATATTTTTTGATTAAATTCATCAAGATAGGAGTCAATGTCTTCTTCTTCAGGTGCAACAGTCCAATATGTTACAAAAGTAATATCTTTGAAATGTTTAGTTAATTCCGCTACATCCTCAATAGGTAAACTTCGTCCTAAATAGATTGCATGATGTCCATTGGCAACAATTTCATAATTTAAAAATAATAAGCCCAAATCATGTATTTCATTTGATGGTAAATATAAAACGTATGTTTTTTTGTCTGTTTTTTCTTGATGTTTTTCAATCTGTTTTTCAATTTGAACCAAAATTTTATGCTTAATGAGGTAGGCAATAAAGTGTTCATGAGCAGGAGAAATAGTTTTCGTTGTCCAGAGTATACCAATTTCCTCTAATAAAGGTATGAATGTTTCTAAAAAAACGGTTGTAAAATTCTTTTCTGCTAAAAGCGTATTGTATGTTTTTAAGAACAAACTTTGATCAAAATTAAGCATAGCCATTTTGAATGCTGTTAATGCATGATCATTAGTTGTTTTTTCGGTCTGAATTTTAAGAACAAATTTGTCAATTTCCTCTCTGTTTAACTTTGATATTTTTGATATTTTATATCCAAAATCCGTAAGTAATACAACATTTAATAATTTTTGAAGATTTTCAATATCATATAAACGAATGTTAGTATCAGTTCGCATGGGCTCCAAAAGATTATAGCGCTTTTCCCATATTCTTATGGTGTGCGCTTTAATCCCAGAAAGGTTTTCGAGGTCTTTAATACTGAATGTTGTTTTTATATTGTTCATCTTTTAAAGAAAAAAGTTAAACAAAATTAAAAATAAAAATAGAATAAACAAGAAAATTGTTTACTATTTTTAAAAATAAATAAAACAAAAAGGGTAATTTAGATAGGTGGGGATATAAAAAGTGACCATGATGGGACTCGAACCCATACGCCTTGCAGCACCACCCCCTCAAGATGGCGAGTCTACCAATTCCTCCACATGGCCATAAATAAAAAAAGTTAAGCATTTGCTTAACTTTTCTAGTGACCCCGCTGGGATTCGAACCCAGGACCCCATCATTAAAAGTGATGTGCTCTACCAGCTGAGCTACGGAGTCTTAGCAAGACAGTTATGAAATTTAATTTGTGACCCCGCTGGGATTCGAACCCAGGACCCCATCATTAAAAGTGATGTGCTCTACCAGCTGAGCTACGGAGTCATTAAAAATCAATTCCTGATTGCGGGTGCAAATATACGACCTTTTATTT
>NZ_JAGKWP010000067.1 GCF_021151785.1 Flavobacterium sp. | reverse complement strand
ACAATCAGAACCATTTGTTGTTGTAGCATAACCTACTGGTGTAGTCGCTCCGTAACAAACTGTTGCTGAACCGTTATCATATCCGTCTGCATCCGCATCTACATAGAAACTTGCTGACTGCCATACTAAAGCATTCGCATCATTACAATCTGTATTATTTGTTGCATAACCTGCTGGTGCTGTTAATGAACACAACATCGCTGTTGTAGTTGAACCATAACCGTCACCATCCGCATCTACATAATATAATACTGTTGCATGTATAGCTGCATTTGCATCATTACAATCCGTACTATTGGTTACATATCCTGCTGGCTGTCCTTGACAAGTAATCATTGGTGTATTTAAATCACCATAACCGTCATTATCTGCATCAGCATAATAAGTTACTGTAGGTTGAACCGAAATAGTAACCGAATTATTAGCTGTAATAGTTGTTGTACAATTTGGCGTTACATCTGTTCTAGTAATCGATTTTACAACTAAAGTTTGACCATTAGTAAATGCTGCTAAAGCAATTGTAAATGTTGCGTTACCAGAAGCATCTGCTACCACATTTGTTACCGTTTGTGTAGCTCCGTTGTTAACAGAATAGCCAATAGTAGAAGTACTATTAGGAAGTAATCCTGTTAAGCTAA
This sequence comes from Flavobacterium sp., assembly GCF_021151785.1. Taxonomy (GTDB): domain Bacteria; phylum Bacteroidota; class Bacteroidia; order Flavobacteriales; family Flavobacteriaceae; genus Flavobacterium. The sequence goes on along the minus strand of NZ_JAGKWP010000067.1, from coordinate 13,267 downwards.
AAGTCGTTTGCGCTCCTGAACAAGTAGTTACTGGTTGCGTAATTGAGCTTAATGTAGCTGGTGCTAACACATTAACATTAACTGAAGCTGTATTTGTACAACCTCTTGAATTTGTAACTGTAACCGTGTATTGAGTTGTTGTACTTGGTTTAGCATAAACAGTAGTTGCATGACCTCCTGTATAAGGAGTAGTCGCTGCAGCATTAGTATATAAACCAGTTGTAGGACTCCAAACTAATGAACCATTATTCACACCAAAACGCATGTTAGCTCTTGTGGTAGAAGTAGTGGCTGTAGTATTAGAACAAACGGTTGCTGAACTATCAAGTGAGTAATAAGTCGCTAAATTAGCTGTTGTAGTCGTAGACTTCACATCAGCTGAATTGGTTGAAACTCCTCCACCGTTATTGTTATTAAAACAGAACTCTATCAATAAATTAGAGGTACCATCCCAAGTGAATTGCGAATCTAATGGCAAAGTCACAGTAAACGGTGCTGTACCTGATAACTGATAATTAGACGAGTTTCTAACCGTCGTTAATCCTGTTTCAAAAGTAGTAGTCAATACCGAAGAAGCGGTATTCTTCATTCCTACTGTAAAATTATTGAACGTGTAAGGACTCGTAAACGAAGTAATATCCATACCAAGTGAAGTAATTACAGTACCATTAGCAAAACCTAAGGCTTGTAACTCTGCTGCGGTATATAAATATTGTACTTTATTACCTCCCCAGTATCCTTTAAATGGTGTATTACCAGTATTAGACACAGAACCCGTTCCTATTATTCCACTCTGTACTACTGAACTAGAAGCTACAGATAATGTTTGAACACTACCTTCACAAATCGTTGCAGAAGCAGGAGTAAATACTGGAGCTGCTGGTTGATCAACTACTAATGTCACCACATTAGAAGTCACCGAACTACAAGCAGTAGCCCCTGAAACAACTACACGATATTTGTAGCCATTCATAGCTAACTGAGCTCCCGAAACCGTTAATGAAGTTGACGTAGCATCAGCAACTGCTGACCATGAACTACCATTAGTACTCATTTCCCATTGGTAAGCCAAACCAGTACCCGTTGCTGCCACTGTAAACGTAGCAGTACCGTTAATACAAACAGTAGCACCTACTGGTTGTGTTGCGATAGCAACTGCCGTATTTACAGTTAATGTCGCCACATTAGACGTCACTGGACTACAAGGAGACGTTCCTGATACAATAACTTTATATTGGTATCCGTTCATTGCTGGTGTAATGGTATTAAGTGTCAATGTTGCATTTGTTGCTCCAGACACATTAGACCAAGACGTACCATTTGTACTCACTTGCCATTGATAAGCTACACCTGTTCCAGTTGCTGCTGCTGTAAATGTAGCAGAACCATTAGAACAAACAGATGTACTTACAGGTTGAGTAGATAAAACAACTGCTGTGTTAATGCTTAATGTAGCTGGGTTTGAAACCACTACTTCATTCACCACACAACGGAATTGCCATCCATTATTTGCTAAAGCTAAACCTGATAAAGATAAAGTAGCTGAAGTAGCGTCAGCATAAATACCACCATTAGCGATATTCGACCAACCTGATCCTTCATTTACTTGCCATTGATAACTTGTAGCTACACCCGAAATACCTACTGTGAAAGTAGCCGTATTAGCACCTTCACTACATGCTGTGAAATTAGCCGGATGTTGAGTAATAGCAGCTGTATTTACTGTTAAGATAGCCGCATTACTAGTCACGGATTGACAAGATCCTAAACCAGAAACAATAACATGATATTGTGCGCTTGAAGCTACTGCATTTAATGTTAAAGTAGCTGAAGTTCCTTCAATATCGTTCCAAGTAAGTCCATTGTCTGTACTTTCTTGCCACTGATAAGTTAATCCTGTACCAGTTGCCGCTACAGTGAAACTAACATCAGCGCCTGGTAATACAGAACTATTAGCTGGCTGTGAAGTAATTGCCACTGCTGTGTTTACCGTAACAACTGCTGTTGACACACTATTAGCACAACCTGAAACACTTACCGTATTAGTAACCGTATAAGTACCTGCTGTTGAAGCAGCTAAATTAATTGCTCCTGTTGTTGAATTAATCGATAATCCTGCAGGAGACGAAGTAAAGGTACCTGCTGTACCTGTTACAATTGGCGTAATCGTACCTTGTGAAGTACAATAAGACGCCGCGTCATAAGCAAATACTGAAGTTAGTGCTTGATTAATTACCACTGTAGTTGTAGCTGTTTGAGCTTCACAATAAGCAGTTGGTAATGTAGTATAAGTAACCGTATAAGTACCTGGAGTTGTAGCTGCAACATTTATTGTTCCCGTTACACTATCAATACTTAAACCTTCAGAACCTGAGAAGGTACCATTTTGGAAATTATTTGTTCCAGTTAATGTAACATTAGCATTAGTAGCTGAACTACATAAAGGCGTTGCATAACTGATTGAAGCCGTTGGTTTTTGACCTACCGTTGCTACAACAGCTGTTCTTGCAGATGGGCAAGAAGATGCTTGAACTACAATATTATGGAAATAATTATAAGTAGTTGTAGAAACTCCTGAATCATAACCACTAGTAATAACTCCTAATGGAGCTAAATTATTATAGGCTGCGGCAGTATAATCAGCCCCTGAACTTATTCTATTTACATCTGAAGTGAAAGCAGCTAACAAACGATAGCTTGTTCCAGCAACAACTGGTAAATTTAAGTTCATAGTATAAAACCCAGCCGTAGCCCCTTGAACAATTGGTAAAGTTAAAGAACTACCAACCTGTACGCCTGTAGTATTATTTACTAATCTAACTGTTACGGTATTCGTTACGCTTGTAGTAGGAGAATAATATTGAGCCGAAACAATCGTTCCATTATTATTTGCTGTGAACACGATTCCTCTTTCAGCTGAATACCCAGTAGATGTAGGTATAGAAGTATTACCTAAACCACTTACTGTAACAGGTGAAGTTGTAGCCTCAGCATAATACGTAGTAGTTGTAGAAATACTTGGCGTAGTGAAACTTGTTCCTGTTGCCAATGGAGTACCACCTGTTAAAGCAGCATACCAATTGATGGAAGCACCTTCACTAGCAGTAGCCGTTAAATTAACAGTACCCGTACCACATCTACTAGCAGGTGTTGTCCCTGTAATTAATGGGTTAGCTACAGTTATTGCAACCATATTAGAATTCACTGTTTCACTTGAATTTGTACATGTTACTGCACAATAGTAAGAAGTATTAGTTGTTAAACTACCTGTTGCTAATGTAGCACTTGTCGCACCCGAAATTGGACTAAACGTTGTACCATTTGTAGACATGTACCATTGTAATGCAATATTAGTAACACCAGTAGTATAACCCGCTAAGGTTAATGTCGTTCCACTGCCTCCAGCACATAATGCTGTATTAGCCGCAGAAGCTGTACCTGCAGTAGGAGCTCCTGAACAAGTTGGTGCTGGTGTAATGTTGATAGTATAATCTTCAAAACAAGCCCAAGTAGACGCATAACAAGGGTCAACCCCTGCATCATTATCTGAACCTCCAATTCGCATTCTATGTGCACCTAACGGAGCAGTCAATGAAATATTGAAACTACCTGATAAAGTAGTAGGATTAGCACTTGACGATAAACCGTAATATACTTGTTCACCTGCATCAGTAAATACTCCATTATTATTAAAGTCAATCCAAATTTTAGTACCATACGCATATCCTGTTGCATAAGTTATACTAAAGTTAACAGTTGACAATTGAGTAGCAGATGTACTCTGAGCCGTATAATCACCATAGTTACCTGTTTCAGAACTAGTAGTATTGTTAATAGTACCCATGGTAACGTTGGTAATACCTGTACCATCCACTGAAGTTGGTGCTGGGGTACAATACCAATTTACGGTTAATAATGCCGCATTAGAAGTAGCTGTACATCCATTATTATCTATAATACAACGGTAGTATTTAGCTCCTCCTGTTGCAGTTGTAGATGATGTAATTACAGCTAATGTCGCCGTTGTAGCTCCACTATATGTCACTCCTGTTGGAAGTGCATTTACATTAGCCCAACCTGATGTTCCATTTGACGAGAACTGCCATTGGTAACTAGTTGCAGCGGAAGCGACTACAGTAAAAGTAGCTGCATTTCCTCTCAAGACTGAAGTTGCCGTTGGTTGTGACGTAATTGTTGGGTTATTAACATTCAAAATAGCTGCTGTTGAGTTTACACTTAAACAGCTTTGCGCTCCTGCTACTACTACTCTATATCGGTACCCATTCATACTTGCGGTAGGATTTGTAACCGTTAAAGAAGTAGTTGTTGCTCCTGTTATATTTGACCATGACGTACCATTTGTACTCATTTGCCATTGATACGCTAAATTATCACCAGTTGCCGCTACTGAGAACGTTGCTGTTCCTGTGTTTACACAAACTGTTTGGTCTCCTGGAGCAGTAGTAATTACTACTGGATTATTAACAGTTAATGTAGCTGCATTCGTGTTGATAAAACTATTAATATTAGCACGGAATTGGTATCCACTATTAGCTACTGTAATTCCAGCAATATTTAATGTAGCTGCATTTACCCCTTCAAAGGTTAAACCAGATGCATCTGTACCCTCTGAAATAGGATTAAATCCATCCCCCGAATTCATTTCCCATTGGTAAGTAATTGCTAAAGATTCGTCACTAGACGTTCCTAAAGCAGTAAATGAAGCCGTACTTGCCTCGCAAACCGCTGTATTAGAAGGATGAGTAGCAACAGCCACACTATTCACTTTCAGCGTATAGTTAGGTGATTCTGCGTTACCACAAGGCAATGATCCTGTAACCAGACATTTATAAACTAAGCCTGACATTTCAAAAGTAATACCACTGATTGTTAAATCTTTCGTATTTACCCCTTGATAAATAGCTGAAGCTTCTAGATTTGTAAATGAAACCCCAGAGTCTTCACTTACCATCCATTGATAACTAGTAATAGAACCTGTTGCAGTTACTGTAATTGTAGTAGATTGACCTGGAAGTACTGGTACTTCAGGTGTTTGTCCTGAAATAAGTACAGGATTATTTACTGTAACAATTACCGTATCTGAAGATTGGCAACCATTTGCTGCTGTTCCCGTTACTGTATACGTAGTCGTTACAGCAGGATTTGCTGTTACGCTATTTCCAGTTGTTGCAGACAATCCAGTTGCTGGAGACCACACATAAGTATCTGCTCCTGAAACTGTTAATTCTGTTGTTTCACCACTACAAATTGTTGTGTCCTCTGATGCCACCACTGTTGGTAATGGTAGAGGTGTAACTGTTGTAGTAGCTGAAGCTGTACATGTTCCATTAGTTGCTGTAGCGGTATAAACACGCTCTACCGTTGGTTTAACATATACTACCGTAGCTTGTCCTCCTGAGTATGGAGTTGTAGCTGCTGCATTTGTATATAATTCTGTAGTTGGCGACCAAGTGATGGCTGTAGCTGTTACCGTTGAGTAACCAAAAATGAATTTTGGTCTACTTGAAGCTGTAGTTGCCGCTCCATTCCATCCTGATGGTGTTGTACTACCTGTATATGCACAAACACTTGCTGCATTTACACTATCAACATATCTTGCATTAGAAGATGTAAATCCTGGGGCATCTACTTTAACTGTAGAAGCCGTATTTGAAGTATTATTATTACTCCAACAGAAACTTATAATAATGTTTGATGTTCCATTCCAAGCGAAAGGTGTTGAGAAATTGAATGTATTTACACCTGAAACAGGTACAAAACTTGCTGTACTATAAACATCCGTAAGCCCTGTTTCAATGTTAGTAGTCATAGCAGTTAAAGTAGTATTACCAACACTAATTGCTAAGCTAGTTAAATTTGACCCCGGTGAGGTAATATCTATACCTAAACTATTGATGTTACCTGCTTGAACTCCTAAAGCTGTTAACTCAGAAGCTTTGATTAAAAATTGGGTTTTAACACCACCATAACCTCCATAAAAAGGATTTATCCCAGAAGATGTACTTGTAGACGCTCCAGCTCCTAAAGTAGCTGAACCTGAACCTCCAATTGTACCTCCAGTTGCTGTTAAAGCCATTACACTATTAGTACATACTGATGCGCCTCCTTGAGTAATAGTAACTGTACTTGGATAAGCATTTACCGTTACGGTTACTGTGGCACTAGTTGAACATCCGTTCGCATCCGTTCCTATTACGGTATAAGTAGTAGTAACTGCTGGTTGTGCTGTAACTGTACTACCTGTTGAATCAGATAATCCTGTTGCTGGCGACCAAGCATAGGTACCTGAACCACTTGCTGTTAAAACAGTGGATCCTCCTGTACAGATTGCTACGTTAGGGCTTACTAATGTAACTGCTGGCACATTCTTGGTGATCGTTACTACATTAGAGTAAGCTGCTGAGCCACCATTACAAATTACTGCTAATCTATAAGACGTAGTAGCGGATAAAGACCCCGTACTCAAATTAGCATAAATAGCAGAAGCTGTACCAACTCCAGTAAATGTCGTTCCATTAGTTGACATTTCCCATTGGTAAGTAGTTCCTACTCCGATGGTATAACCTGAAGCAGCTACTGTTGTACCTGCTGTAGTATTACAGAAACTAGCTATAGGAGCCGTTGCTGTACCTGCTACTAAAGTTTGAGAAGCACAAGTTAACGTTGTAAACTCGTCCGCTCCCATATCTGGAGTAGCTGAACGTGTATCTCCATCGATATCTGTTGCTACATCAGTAAGAACTGTTCCTAGGTTATCCAAAGTAGGGTTTGTTCCTACATTCAAGTGCATATCAGCACTTGAAACAAAATTTGGACTAATCGTTTTAGAATTTACGTTACCTCCAAAACCAGTTTGAATGGCCGCTAAATCTGTTCTTGCTGAAGTTAAATACCCTTCATTGGTTCCTGCTACCCAATAATTGTTATAATCAATAGTAGAGAAAACCGTATTTGCTGATGCAGAATAAATAGCATAACAAGCACTTGTAGAAGTAGTTTGTGTATTTACAAAAATATTATTGCGAACGTCTAAAGCTCCAGCAGCAGATACAGATGATCCTACAGCAAATGCAGCCGTAGTAACTGTTCCACTAGAAGACAATTGAGTTCCTAAATTAACGGTATTATTGTATACTTTGTAACCCGCACCTGCTGAAACATAAACACCTAAAGCATTGTAACTTAAAGTTGTTGTTCCTGCATAGGTTGCAATATCCCATACCATGTTGTTTTTCAACACTACATTAGCTGTAGTTGAAGAGGATCCTAAACGGATTCCGTAAGCACCGTAAGCATAACTAGCATAATTATTTTTAATATTGCTTACTCTGTTGCTATCAATGGTTACTCCCGAAGTAGCACCTGCTAGCCAAATACCTGTTGGAGCATACGTTCCTCCTCCATAAATTGAAGAAATATCACTAATTGTATTTCCTGAAATTACTGTATTGGCTGCTGCTACCCCATTAGCCACATATATTCCCATTGGAGCATAAGACGAGGTAGTACTTGTCATTCCTAGATTGGTAATAGTATTATTAGTTACCGAAGCATTACTACAGTAACTTCCAACCCAAATACCATAATCATTTTCGGCTTGAGTTTTTGCATAGTTACCTAAAGTATTATTAGCTACAGTCACTCCGTTAAATCCAGCAATGTAAATTCCTCCATTACGGTTTTTATTTGCTCCTGACTCATCAATTTTATTCGATGAAACATTCGCATTAGTACCATAAGCTGAAGAGGCTCCTGCTGCATTTAAATAAACGCCAACAAAGGAATTTTGAATATCATTATTTTGAATTGTAACCCCATTAAAATATCCTGGATTAGCTGATGTAGTTGCATCATTTGCAATAACTCCACTAGCAGTAGTGCTACCATTTATTAAAAGGGCATTCTTTACTACTGTATTGGCAATTGGTGTTGTACCTGTAGAAGCAATTCTAATGATATTAGGAGAAGTAGTCGATGTATTAGTAATCGTTAGATTTCTAGTTGTTCCGCCTACTGAATTAGAACCATCAATGGTTACATTATTGGCTTTAATAACAAATACTCCATTAGAAGCTACCGCACCACTTATAGAAGGAGTAACTCCAGCAGCTGGTTTAAACGTTAAAGTGTACGATCCAATAGAAGCATTTTGATTCACTGTTATTGCTGTTGTACCAATGTCATATGTTGCATCGGTTAAACTAAATACTACGTTATCTGAGAAACAAAGTGCATTATTATATGCTGTCACTGCTGCTGCTAAAGTAGAAAAGTTTCCACCAACACCAACAGTGTAAGTGCCTCCCATAATTTGAGATATAGATAAAGCAACTGCATTAGATGTCACTGCTGTACATGGAGCTGTTCCACTTACCACACAACGGAAAGTATTACCAGCATACGTAGCTGGAGAATCAATTGTCAATGTACTTTGTGTAGCAGTAGCACCTACATAAGGATTCCAAGTGGAACCATTCGTAGAATACTCCCATTGATACGTTAATCCAGTACCTGTTGCACTAACACTAAACGAAGCAGTAGCTACTGTAGAACATTGATTTACAGCTACAGGTTGAGTAGTAATAGCTACTACCTGATTTACAGTTAAAGTAGCTGCATCAGAAGTAACCGCACTACAAGGAGACGTACCAGAAACCACTACACGGTATTGGTTATTATTCAAACCAACTCCAGGTGTAGTAATCGTGTAAGAAGCAGATGTTGCTCCTGCAATATCAGACCAAACTGTTCCATTTGTACTTACTTGCCATTTGTAGGCAACTCCAGAACCTGTAGCAGCAGCTGTAAAGGTTACAGAAGCCGCATTGGAACAAACGGTTTGACTTGCTGGTTGCGTGCCTATTACAATAGCATCAAATACTGTTAATGTAGCGGCATTAGAATTTACTGCTCCATTATTTAATACACAACGGTATTGTTTTCCTGTATCTGTTGCTGATATTCCACTTAACACCAATGAAGATGTGTTTTCATTAGCAATATCTATCCATGTTGTACCATTAGTACTTACTTGCCATTGGTAAGCCGTAACTTCTCCCGTTGTACTTACAGCGAATGTAGCTCCAGCATTAGAACACACCACTTGATTAGATGGATGCGAAGTAATACTCACAGAACCAACTGTTAAAGTATAAGCATTTGAAGTCACTGCTGTACAAGGCGCTGTACCTGAAACCACACATTGGAATTGTTTTCCATTGTCTGCTGAAGAAGCTGCTACAACGGTATAAGTTGCATTAGTTGCTCCTTCGATATTAGACCATGTTGTTCCATTTGTACTAACTTGCCATTGGTAAGTAATTCCTGTACCTGTTGCTTCAATTGCAAAGCTAGCATCTGCTCCGTCTAATACAATTTGATTACTGGCTTGAGCCGTAATAACAGGAGGATTATTTACAGTAACTGTAGCTGTAGTTGTATTAACACACCCATTAGCATTTGTACCTGTAATAGTATAAGTGGTAGTAACCGTTGGATTTGCTGTAACGGAACTTCCAGTCGTTGCTGACAATCCAGTCGCTGGCGACCAAGTATAAGTAGCAGCGCCTGAAGCCGTTAAAGTAGCTCCAGCCCCTCCATTACAAATAGTAGCATTCTCTACTGAAATGGTTGGTAATGGATTAGGTGTTACCGTAACTGATGAAGTCTTAGAACATCCATTTACTGTAGCAACTACTGTGTATGTAGTTGGAACCATTGGAGTTACTCCTGTAGGATTCTGTGCAGTTGATGTAAATCCTTCTGGTGACGATGTCCAAGCATAAGTAGCTGGTATACTTCCAGAAATAGTGAAATCATCAATATACAAATTAAATTGATTTGCTGCAGAATAACAATTCAATGCAAAATAATACACACCACTTGTTGTAGGTGTAAATGTTGCAGTAGCCTGAGTATATGTTGTATTAAGTAATGAAGCTTGAGTCAATAGCGTAGTGGTTTGCCCTACTTTAGTTGCTTGTGACCCCACAGTTAACTTCAACTTTTCTGTATAACTCTCTGTCTTATACCAATATGAAATAGTATAAGTCACACCTGCTTGTAAAGTCTGAGCAGGGGTAAATGCCCAAGCATCAGCAGCATATGAGGAATTATAACCATAGTACATAGATTTAGAACCTGTTCTTACTCCAGCAGCTGTGCTGTATGAAGCCCACGAATTTCCAGAACCTGCATTTACAAAGGTCCAACCTGTAGGTGGCCATGTTTCAAAACCTTCAGAAACACTAGTACTTACATTACCCGAAGTAGTAGTCAAATTGACTGATGTACCCAAACAAGGTGTTGTTGAACTTGCTGATGCAGTAATAGCAGGCGGTGCTGGATTTACTGTAACCGTCACCGTAGCGGTAGCCGAACAACCTGCTGCACTTGTACCTGTAATGGTATAAGTCGTAGTTGTTGTTGGATTTGCTGTAACGGTATCTCCTGTTGTTGCAGATAATCCCGTAGCTGGAGACCAAGAATATGTGGCTCCCCCAGTAGCTATTAAAGTAGTCGATTGTCCTGAACAAATAGTTACATTCGAACTTACACCAATTGTTGGTGTAGGTGCAGCAGTAAACCAAGTAGAAGAATCTACAGACCCTCCAGGATTAGTAACTTTAATAGGACCATCCACCACGTTAGCAGGGGCTGTCACCGTCAATGATGTAGCAGATTGTGCCGTAATACTACCTGGTAAATTAACGCCAGTAGCACCATTGAAAAGTACTGTACTAACCGTATCCAATCCTGTACCAGAAATAGTCACTGATTGTCCTCCTGTTACACAAATTGTTAAGGGAGAAAAACTTGTGATGGTAGGGGCAGAAATGGTTGCTTCATTAAATTCAAAAGCTCCCATATCTGGAAAAGTAGTACTTCTTGTTGCACCATTATAATCTGTGGTATACCCAGAAATTACTTGTGCTGTCCCACCTGCTAAATTAGTTACTCCGTCTGCAAAACTCAAGAAAGTCGCATCAGCACCTGTTGTACTTGCAAATGTCGGATTTTGAAATTTAGAAGCGTTATCTCTTGTCCCTACTCTAGTTTGATAGGCAGAAAGCGTTGCATCAGTATTAGTTCCGTCTGTATACATCGTACTTCCAAAAAACAAGTTGTTGTTTGATGTTGAAGCATACGATGTTAAAGTCGTACCTGATCTTCTGTAGGCAACGGCTAACCCTGACCCTGTTGATGTACAAGCATTAACAAAAATATTATTTCTAAAATTGACTGTTGGAGTTGTACTTGCATAAACAGCAGATGAGCCAAATCCCGAACCAGTACTTGTACCTGACAATCTAACAGTATTGTAATAAACATTGCTCGTTGTTCCTGCATTTAAATAAAGTCCAAATAAATTTGAGGCGGTTGAAGCAGGAGTTGTTAAATTACCTATAATATTGTTATATATGTTATTAGTAGTTCCTCCAGATATATACATCCCATAAACTCCAGGCGATGTTACAGAAGAACTTAATCCATATATTTTATTATTATAAATATTATTAGTTGTTCCAGCAGAAACATATAACCCATAAATAGTTGTTCCTCCAGTCAATGTGTTAATATTATTTCCTGAAATAGGGTTTGTAGTTCCTGCATAATTAATGCTAATTCCATACATGGTTCCCGTTCCTGTTGAAGGCAACGTCCAATTTGAAATTGTATTTCCTTGACACGTTTTGGTACCAGTTGCTGTATTACAAAATATACCATAAATGTATTGAGAACCTGTACTTGAAGACGAAATATTACTAATTGTATTATTTGTCCATGTTTCAGTTACTGCAGATGACCCTGAATATATACCATAAATATATGACGTACTGGTAGTACTTGTAGAAGAAATATTTGTAATGGTATTATTATTAAAAGTAACCGTAGGAGAGGTAGTATGTAAGATACCATACATAGTACCTGCTGAGTTTCTTGAAATAGTATTAATTGTATTATTACTACAAGTTAAAACAGATGCTCCAGCTGCAGAAATAGCTGTAAAATTACCTGATGTTGAAAGCAACGAAATATTTCTAATCGTATTACTATTAATATTAATAGTATTTGTTGGAGATGATATACTCGTTGCATTTACAATACCACTAAATGCTCCTACTGAAGAAGTAAGTGAAATATTTGAAATTATATTATTATTAAAATTAGAAGCCGTAGCAGCTGTATTTAATAAATTAAAATAAATTCCAGTAAACGATCCTGTATTTGTAAGCGTTAATGTACCTGTAGCTGAATTACTAGCATATCCAATAGTATTTCCTGTAATTTGTAAATTATTACCATAAGTACTATTAGAAAAATACACCCCATACATTGTACCTGTTATAGAACGTGAAGCCGTTTGGTAAATCTTATTATTTGTAATATTCCAATCGGTATTTCCAGTAGATGCATAAATTGCTGATGAAGCACTCGATGAATAAAAATCATAAAATTCACAATTATTAAAAGTAATGTTACTATTAGCAATTGCTGAACTTGTCGTTGATCCATTAGCTACCACACACTGACTCGGGTAGTTAGTACCTACTGGTCCAAACTTACAACCTTGAAATGAGTTATTGTCATTTCCTGTTGTGGTCCCTGTACTAATCCAAACAACGGCTGTATTAGAACCAGCTGTTGTATTGTTTCCTGAACCTAAAAATACCACATTATTGAATGTGTTATTTGTAGAATCACCAACCAATTTCAAGGTAGTAGTCCCTGATGTTGTTGAAGCTGTGGTGTTTGAGAAAGTTAGATTCCCTCCTCCATTAATGGTTACATTGTCTGCCCCATTAAAAGTAATTAAGGGCGTACCTGACGTGGCTGCACCACTGACCAACCATGGCCCACCGCTTGGCGCAATGGTCAAAGACGACCATGTACCTGCACCCAAACTGGCTCCACCAGCAGGTTCAGTAGTGTTTCCACTAATGGTGACCGTGATGTTTGCCGAAGCCTGCGATGTTCCGATCGCAGAAAAGGCTGCACTTAATGTAGCATAGGAACCGTTACCCGTGACTGCACCGGCAACTGTTACCTGTCCTCTCATTCCCACTGCACTGAATAGTATCAATGCGAGTAAGAGGAAATTTTTAACGAAGTTACCCCTAATTAGGCTTAACATTCGCGAAAAATAATTGTTTTCCATAAAGTTAATTGTTAGTTAAATAATTAATTATTTCGGCATTTTACGGTTGCCAAAAACCGTTTATCAAAATCTAATAAAACCCTTATT
>NZ_JAGKWP010000196.1 GCF_021151785.1 Flavobacterium sp. | reverse complement strand
GAATTCATCATGCTTTTCTAGAATTTGAAAAAATAAATTATTTACAAATTTTAAATTTGGATTACGTTCTTGAGGAGTAGCCAAATGCTTTTTTGAGACTTTATCCAAATACTCTAATTCTTTATTTTTTAATTCTTCAAAAATGGAAAGAACTAACAAATATAAATCTTGCGCATTATCTATACTTTGCATTAAGAATTTCTCTTGTTGGTCTAAGGAGTCGTTTTTATGTTGATGCATAGCATAAATAGTTTGCATCACTTTTACTCTAAAATGTCGTCTGTTAAGCATGACTAAGAACTTATTTTTAAAATTAATCCCGATGAATTTTAAAATCCATCGGGACAAAATTACAATTTTTATTGAAAAGAATTAACCGTTTTGTAATTCTTTTTTTCTCTCATCAATTCTGTTTTGGGCGATAGAAAATGCTGCCTGATGTGTAGTGATATTATTTTTATCAGCAAAATCGAAAATCTCTAATGCTGTATTATAAATATTTTCTGTTTTCTCAATTACTTGCTCTTTTGTCAAATGTGCAATTTCAGAATAAACATTGATTACACCACCTGCATTAATCAAGAAATCTGGAGCATATAAAATACCTTTATCTTTCAATAATTGTCCATGAACCACTTCATTAGCTAACTGATTATTAGCCGCTCCAGCAATTACTTTGGCTTGTATTTTATTAATTGTATCATCATTAATAATTGCTCCTAATGCACATGGAGCATAAATATCAACATCCAATGAATATAAATCATCTCCTGTATAAATCTTTGCACCATATTTAGAACCTACTTCATGTAAGCGCGATTCATTAATATCAGAAATAGTTACCAATGCACCGTTTTCCGTTAAATGCTTAACCAAAGATTCGCCTACATGACCAATTCCTTGAACTAATACTTTTTTCCCTTCTAAATGATCAGTTCCAAACTTATATTTAGCCGCAGCTTTCATTCCCATAAATACACCATAAGCTGTAACTGGAGAAGGATTACCAGAGCCACCTCTTTCAACTGAAATACCTGCAACATGTTTCGTTACATTATTAACAATATCCATATCTCTAGTTTCCATTCCAACATCCTCTGCTGTAATATATTTTCCAGATAATGAGTCAACAAACTGACCAAATCTTGTCATCAGCTCATCCGTTTTTTGGGTTTTAGCATCCCCTATAATTACGGCTTTACCTCCTCCTAAATTCAATCCAGAAATAGAATTTTTATATGTCATTCCTCTTGATAAACGTAAAACGTCATTAAGAGCTTCCCACTCATTTGTATAACTCCACATTCTTGTCCCTCCTAAAGCAGGACCAAGAACTGTATTATGAATACCAATAATTGCTTTTAAACCTGTATCTTTGTCATAACAAAAAACTACTTGCTCATGTTCGTCAAAAGAAATTTGACCAAATACCGGATCTACTTTGTGTAGTTCACTTGGTTTTACTATATCTACTGTCATGTGGTATGTTGAATTTTTTCAATAATTAGACACAAAAATATGCATATTTT
>NZ_JAGKWP010000066.1 GCF_021151785.1 Flavobacterium sp. | reverse complement strand
ACTTATACCATTTTTTATCATGAATTAGGAACTAAACAAGAAGAAGATAAAATAATATACAATGTTTCTGATAAAGACAAAACTTCCTATTTCTTTTCAAATAAGTTTAATTTATATTTAGTTGAAACCAATAGTGAAAATACACAAAAAATTTTCAGCAGTAGTTTGACAAATACTGATTTTGATTTAAAATTATTATGTGAAATCAAACAAGCAATGAGTATTATTAAAATAGATAATTCAAATGTAATATACAAGAGTTTAAATTCTGATTGGGGTGATATACGAATTTTTGATATTAATACAAAAGAAGAAAAAATACTCATTCCACAAATGAATTCATATTTACTAGAAAGCACTTCTTTTTATGAAAATTACATTTTCTGTAAGTACAAAACTAAAGATCGTAAATATTTAAGTGTATATACTGATCAAGGGATTTTTATAAAAAAGTTTGAAACTCCCATAGGAATGGATTTTGATATTAAATTTTATGATTCAACTAAAAAAGAAATATATGCCAGTTTCTATTCCCAGATACTCTCTTATTACAATTTAATTTTAAACATTGAAACAGGAAAAATTTCTAATTATTATAATGATTATATTATTCAAAAACCTAATTTATTTCCATTTGATTATTTCATAACAAAAAAAGTTACTTATAAAAGTAAAGACAATAAGGAGATTCCAATAACCATAATACACAAAAAAAACACTGTTTTAAATGGTGAAAATCCAACTATTTTAGAAGCGTATGGTGGCTTTGGAATTGTGAGTAGCAGTAATTTTGACCCAGGACTATTAAGCTTTCTTGAAAAAGGAGGCGTTTATGCCTTTGCTGAAATAAGGGGAGGTGGAGAATATGGAAAACAATGGCATAAGAATGGGAAAGGAAAAAATAAAATGAACTGTTTTAATGATTTTATTAGCGCTGCTGAATACTTAATCCAAGAAAAATACACAAATCCAAACAAGCTTGCCATTACAGGCACATCACACGGCGGTTTAGTGGTAGGAGTAGCACTAACCCAAAGACCTGAATTATTTAAAGTTGCAATCCCAAAAATGGGAGTATTTGATATGTTACGATTTGATAAATATACCGTTGGTCACTACCATACGAATGAATTTGGAAATCCCAACATAGCCGAAGAAGCAAATTATTTAGCGAAATATTCTCCCTACCATAACATAAAAACAGAAATAAATTATCCAACGACATTAATTATCACAGCAGAAAATGATGATCGTGTACCGCCATTGCATTCTTATAAATTTGCTGCAAAATTGAAAAACCGAACTGCCCAAAAAAACCCCATTTATTTATCTGTCTTGAAAGATTCAGGACATAATGGCAAGGTAGCTACAAGAAGCGAATTTTTAAAAGATGAATCAAACTTCTATAGTTTTATTTATGAAGAACTGACTAAACATGAGGAATAAAAAAAGTCCCGATAAATCGGGACTTTATGAGAATAATAATAATTAACTTAATTAGAAAATGATTAGCTATTTAAAGCTTCTGCACCTCCTACAATTTCTAAGATTTCTCCAGTAATTGCCGCTTGACGCGCTTTGTTGTAAGTTAATTTCAATTGATTTCTTAATTCTGTTGCATTATCTGTTGCTTTGTGCATTGCAGTCATACGTGCACCATGCTCAGCAGCAAATGAATCTCTAACGGCTTTATATAATTGAGTTTTTAAAGATTTTGGAATTAATTCCATTACAATCTCTACTTTTGAAGGTTCAAAAATATAATCAGCAGCAGTAGAAGCATCACCTTGAATTGGAGCTAATGGCAAAAATTGCTCAGTAACTACCACTTGAGTTGCTGCATTTTTGAATTGGTTGTATACTAATTCAATTTTATCATATTCCCCATCCATAAATAAATGAGTTAATGATTCAGCAATTTGAGCAACATTTTCAAAAGTTAAATCATCAAATACATCGCTTCTGTTTGCAATTACAAAATTTGTTTTATGCAATCCATCGTTCGCTTTTTTACCTATAGCAAAAACACCAACATTATCATGACCATATTTTTCAGATAAAACCTTTACTTGCTTTAATACGTTTGAATTTAAAGCACCACACAAACCTCTGTTTGAAGTAATAGCAACTACTAATACTTTTTTAACTTCTCTTTGCGTAGTATACTTAGCAGCTACATCTCCTTCTAAAGAAGCACTTAAACCTTGAATTAACTCTGTCAATTTCTCAGAATAAGGACGCATAGCTGTAATGGCATCTTGCGCTTTTTTCAATTTAGCTGCCGAAACCATTTTCATGGCAGAAGTAATCTGCATCGTTGATGATACAGAGGTAATTCTACTACGTATTTCTTTTAAGTTTGCCATTGTTCAATTTGTCAATTTGACAATTAACAATGTGTCAATTACTGAATTGACACATTGACTAATTGAAAATTAATTAATATTTTGCAGAAATTTCTTTAGCAGCAGCTTCTAATACATTAGTGATGTTATCATCAAACTTACCAGCTTTTAATGCATCTAAAGTATCTCTATGTTTTAAATTTAAGAATTGTAAAAAGTCTTTTTCAAACTCTTTTACTTTTTCTACAGGAACGTTTCTCAATAAGTTTTTAGTTCCTGCGTAAATAATTGCAATCTGATCTTCAACAGTGTAAGGATCATTAACCGATTGTTTTAAGATTTCTACGTTACGCTTACCTTTTTCAATTACATTTAAAGTAACCGCATCTAAGTCAGAACCAAATTTCGCGAATGCTTCTAACTCACGGAATTGTGCTTGGTCTAATTTTAATGTACCTGATACTTTTTTCATTGATTTAATTTGAGCATTACCTCCTACACGAGATACAGAGATACCAACGTTAATTGCTGGACGTACACCTGAGTTGAATAAATCAGACTCTAAGAAAATTTGTCCGTCTGTAATTGAAATTACGTTTGTAGGGATATATGCAGAAACGTCACCTGCTTGAGTTTCAATGATTGGTAAAGCTGTTAATGAACCACCACCTTTAACAATTGGTTTTAAAGATTCTGGTAAATCATTCATGTTTTTAGCAATACTATCATCTGCAATTACTTTAGCAGCACGCTCTAATAAACGAGAGTGTAAGTAGAATACGTCTCCAGGATAAGCCTCACGACCTGGTGGTCTTCTTAACAATAACGATACCTCACGGTAAGCTACTGCTTGTTTAGATAAATCATCATAAACAATTAAAGCAGGACGACCTGTATCACGGAAATATTCACCGATTGCAGCACCAGCCATTGGAGCATATACTTGCATTGGAGCAGGATCTGAAGCATTAGCCGCAACGATAACTGTATAAGCCATTGCTCCTTTTTCTTCTAATGTTTTTGCTATAGCAGCTACAGTAGATGCTTTTTGACCTACAGCTACATATATACAGAATACTGGTTGACCAGCATCGTAAAATTCTTTTTGATTTAAGATAGTATCGATACAAACTGTCGTTTTACCCGTTTGACGGTCTCCGATTACTAACTCTCTTTGTCCACGTCCTACTGGAATCATTGCGTCAACAGATTTGATACCAGTTTGTAATGGCTCAGTTACAGGTTGACGGAAAATTACCCCAGGAGCTTTACGCTCTAAAGGCATCTCATATAAGTCACCACCAATAGGACCTTTACCATCGATTGGCTCTCCTAAAGTGTTCACTACACGTCCAACAACTTGTTCACCTACTTTTAATGAAGCAATTCTTCCTGTTCTTTTAACAGTTGAACCTTCTTTAATACCAGTTGAAGGCCCTAATAATACAACCCCAACGTTATCTTCTTCTAAGTTCAATACGATAGCTTCTAATCCATTTTCGAATTGTACTAACTCCCCGTATTGAGCATTTGATAAACCATAAACACGAGCAATACCGTCACCAACTTGTAGTACAGTACCCACTTCCTCTAATGTAGCTCCTGATTGAAAATCAGATAACTGCTTTTTTAAGATTGCCGAAATTTCAGCTGGTTTTATTTCTGCCATTTTTTATATAATTAATAATGGTATATTAATAACTAAATTCTCTTTTTAATTGTTGTAATTTATTTGCAACTGATGCATTGTATTGTTTATCTCCAATTCTTAAAACAAATCCACCGATAATAGACTCATCCACTACATTTTTAATTGTAATTGAATTAGAAGAAAACTCTTTTATTTTGTTCAACACTTGTGTTTCAATTTCAGGAGTGATAGGGAAAGCTGTAGTTACAACAGCAGTTTCAATACCGCTTACTTCATCAAACAACGTATTAAATTGTGATGCAATTGCAGGTAAAATTTCAAATCTTTTGTTTGCTAATAGCAATTGAAATAATCCGTTGGTTTCATTTTGAACAGAAGCAAAAATTTCTTTAACAACGTTAAATTTAGTATCTCCTTTAATAATTGGATTTACTAAAAAATCTTTCAACTCTTGACTCCCATTAACTGAAGCAACAATTACTTTCATATCGTTATTTACAGCAGACGCATTATTGTTTGCTGTAGCGATATCTAAAATTGCTTTGGCGTATCTAATCGCAGCTCTTGACATAACGATTGATTAATTTAATTTAACATCACCTAACAATTTCTCAACTAATTTAGTTTGAGCTTCTTTGTTAGTTAATTCTTCTTTTAATAATTTCTCCGCAATTTCTAAAGATAAAGAAGAAACTTGCGTTTTAATTTCAGCCATAGCAGCATTTTTCTCACTCTCGATTGTAGCTTTTGCTTGTTCGATCATTTTTGCGCCTTGAACTTGAGCTTCTTCTTTAGCATCAGCAATCATTTTATCTTTGATAGCTGTAGCTTCTTTAATCATTGCGTCTCTTTCTGCTCTAGCTTCGTCTAATAACTTTTGGTTATCAGCTTTTAAAGCCATCATTTCTTTTTTAGCATTTTCAGCAGATTGAAGAGCATCTTTAATACCTTCTTCTCTATCTGTTAACGTTTGCATGATTGGTTTCCAAGCAAATTTAACCATTAATGCAATAAGTACTAATAAGATAAAAGCTTGCCAAAAGAACAAACCGAATGAAAAGTCGTGAATTAATTTTTCCATATTATAGAGTTGTATATACTTAAAATTCAAACAAAATAATCAATTCTGCGACCAACCGTCACAGAATTGATTAAACATTTAATTATTTTCCTAAGATTAAAGCAGCAAATGCTAAACCTTCTAATAATGCAGCGATAATAATCATCGCAGTTTGGATTTTTCCAGCAGCTTCTGGTTGACGAGCGATAGCGTCCATCGCAGATCCACCGATTTTACCTAATCCTAAACCAGCACCGATAACTACTAAACCAGCACCAACTAATACAGGAATGTTCATAATATATAGTATTAAAAATTAAACTTCTTTCTTATTATTAATGATGATCATCATGATGATGATCTTGTACTGCCATTCCAATAAATAATGACGACAACATAGTGAAAATAAAGGCTTGTAAAAACGCAACCAATACTTCAATTACCGAAATAAATATTGTTAAACCTAATGAAATAGGTAAATCAGCAGCTAAATTTTTACCCACAAAAATCATCGCAATCAAACTCATCACCACTACGTGACCCGCTGTAATATTAGCAAATAAACGAATCAATAAAGCAAATGGCTTTGTTAATGTACCTAACACCTCTATAGGTGCTAAAATAATTTTCATTGGAACTGGCACTCCTGGCATCCAAAAAATGTGTCCCCAATAATCTTTATTTGCACTAAACTGCGTGATAATATAAGTAAATAATGCCAAACAAACTGTTACCGCTATATTTCCAGTCACATTAATCCCTAGAGGAGTCATCCCTAATAAATTCAATAACCAAATAAAGAAAAACACAGTTAATAGATACCCCATGAATTTTCTATATTTTTTTTCACCAATATTTGGAATAGCAATTTCATCACGAATAAACAAAATTAACGGCTCTAACACTCTACCGAAACCTGAAGGCAAACCGTTGTTTTTCTTATATGCTTTTGCTAAACTAGTAAACATAAATAATAGCATTACAGCTACTAACAACATAGAAACTACATTCTTAGTGATTGAAAAATCTAAAGGCATTTTATTTGTAGCATGACCGTGAGCATCTAAGGACAAATTACCATCTTTATCAGAAACATAGATTTTACCATGATGCATTTTGTAGTAAGAACCATCTACTTCAGCTAATTCTTTTTCATTATGAAACTTTGAAGAAGAAAACACTTTTAAACCATTATCAATCAAAATAACTGGCAACGAAAAACCATAATGTTCACCCTTCTCCCCGTCAGCAAAGAAATTGAAATCATGAGAATCTTGTAAGTGATGCTCAATAAATGCATTAACTTCTTCTTTGGTATTAACAGCTCCGTGTGCGTGTGCTGCTTGCGCATCATGACTTGCTTCTCCATGAGGTGCAACTGCTTCATTTTTGTGCGCTTCGTGTGTAGCAGTTGAATCTTCTACATTTGAAAAACCTAAATAAGGCAATGCAGAAATTGCTAATACTAAAATTGCTTTAATTGGCTTATTTGAAAACACCATTTCTTTAATTATCTTTTATGGTTCAAAAAATTTTTTGCAAAAGTACAATTTTAATTCATAAGTCAAGTTTGAAAAATATATTTTTTTAAATATTTCTTAAAAAAAATCAAATTCACTCGTTACTATTTAATAATCTTGCAGTTAAAAACACATCTACCCCTAAATAAATAAGAAATTGAACTACCAAAAAGACTTTGGTGTTATGCTCCCATTTTTGATTAGGAAAGAAAACAACACTAAGTAAGATGTAAAACAAGATCGTTTTCAATGTTGTAGTTATTAAAAAGACATAGCCTAATTGCTCTTTTTTTTTCGCATGTATTAAACTTGAAATCTTATATAACAGAATTGACAAGATGAATTGTATACCATAGATACGCAACACAATTACATCATCAATAAAAGGCATAAACGAATTAATGGAAATATGTGTTACAATAATTAATAAAGTAAAAACAAGTAGAAACAGATAGGGGAATGCTTTTTTAAGTGTCATTTTTTATTCAATTTATTCACTTGTTGAATCACGGTATACATCGCTACAAATACACCAAAAAGAGTGCTAATTTTCAAATAAAGTCCATCCGAATTTCCATATTTCTCATCTAACCAAGACCCTAAATATGAAAATCCTACAATAGCTATCCCCATTTGAAAAGGAATATTTAAAAAAACCAACCATTTATTAGGCTGCTTAGGTGATGTCATACTCAGGAATTTAATTTTCTCATTTCACAACTGGCTTCAAAAACAGCACCAGGCTCCACGGCTAATTTGCTAGCAAAAACATCCCCTTTGATTGTAGCCGTCTTTCTTATGGTTAATAATTCTGCCACATCAAGTTTACCTTCAAATTTCCCCTCTACATCAATATTTTTACACACTACATCTCCCTGAATTTTGCTGTTGTGACCTAGAACAATTTTTCCTTCGCAACTAATATTCCCAAAAACTTCTCCGTCAATACGCATATCTACTGGAGATTCAATATTGCCGTGAATTTTTGTTCCTTCAATAATTCGATTCGTTTTACCTAACAAGGCATAGTCCGATTTTGCTTTTTGATCAAACATGCATTATTTTTTTGAAATAAATTCATCCAACTTTTTCTTTGCTTGTATCACCTTGTAATCTTCATTAGAAATAATATAAGCACGATCTTTTATCTTATAGTCTTTTTCTAATTTCAAATATTCATAAGTTGCTGATGCTAATTCTTCTGTTATAAAGCCATGAATAACAATACAATTTGTGTTCAAATCATAAATATCATTTGAAAGTGAATAATCTGAATTCCCAGCATCTTTCAAATATTTGGTTAATTTAGACCATAAATCTTTGTATGTTACTTCGTTTGGATAAGGTGTAACAAAAACTAGATTAAACGTTTTAGATGGCATTCCAAAGTTCATAGCTTCAACTTTAGGAATATCATTAGCTAGAATTTCAGCAGCGCGTTTAGATTCTTCTCCTTTTGGATAATCCTTAACCACTTTCTCTAAACCAGATTTATATGCATTAATTCCTAATAAACGTCCCTCAATTTGAGCTTTCAATACGTCAAATTTAGCGTTTAATTCATCACCGTCGTATTTTTTAACTAGTGCTCCTACCTCATTATAAGCTTCTCTTATTTTTCCATCCTTCATCATTTTGTAAAGGATATTAAACTCAGAATCAGCAGTAGCTTCACTAAACGAAGCACCATTAGATAAAATCGAGGCGTAACGACTATTTGGATATTCCGTTAGGATTTTTTGTTTGTAAAAGTTTGCTTTTTCAGCGTGAACATCCCTATACAAAAGATATAAATTGTAATATGTAGGCAATATTAATTTTGATTCAGGCTTATGAGTTAAAACATCTTCAAAAGACATGGTCGCTAATTCATTCTCTTTCAAAGACTCTTTAAACAACTCACCTAATTTAAAACGCGCATCATTGGCGTCAATTCGCATATCAGCAAGTTGTTTGACTTCTTTTGGCAATTTGTCAATATAAAACTGAGTAGTATAAGCAGGATTAGACTCCTCTTTTTCTGCAGTTTCTGGTTGTTCTACCTCATCATTAGAATTAACATTGTTTTGAGTTGCCTCTCCTTTAGCAGAAAACTTCCAATTATCTGCTAAAGAAACATTACCCCATTTCTTTTGAAAAGTCAATTTACCTTGCGCCACTACAGCCGCATTATAAAAATAAAAATTACTTTGATTGTTAAACGAAGAGACTGAAGTAGCAGGCAGCACGTTAGCTTTATTTGCTAGAGCAGTAGATTTATCTCCATCCATCATAATTGGTAATTGCATACCTTTATCATCACCATTAATATTTTTAGTGTTTTTTAGAGCATCTTTTTGGGCATTTACAATTGCTTTCAAAGAATCCTTTTGCTTTAGTTCTACAATATATCTTCTAAAATAATTTTTTTGCTCAATGTCCGTCATTTCAGAAATAGACAAAATACTATCTGCATTTTTAACAATATCCTGATACTTTACCACTTCTTTTAAAACATTCAATTTACTTACTAAAGGCCTGTATTCTTTGTGTTTAGCATTCAAATGAATCATTGTTGAATCCAAATATTTTTTGGCGAGATGAAAATTATGTTGGTTATAGTAAATAGAAGAAATATTTCTATAATTTGAAGCAGCTAGATATTTGTCATTTGAAAAGAATTTTACTGATTTAGTATAAAACTTAACGGCTTGCTTGTATTGTTTATTCGCATCATAAAACAAAGCTTTTTGATGATATAACAAATCTAAATAAGGTTTGTTCTCGATATCCTCGATCATTTTATCCCATTTTTTAAGAAAAACTAAAGTATCTGTCTTAGTATAATCTAATTGTGCAGCTTGCTTAAAATGAGAAAAAAGTGTATATGACTTAGGCGATTTACGCTTCATATCAATAACTTCTTGAAATGCAGCATAAGCACTATCATTATAATTTAATTTTTCATATAATTGTCCTAAAATAAAAGTATAACGTGCCCGCTCTTCTTTAACCTTTGTTTCATTTTTAGCTATTTTTATAGTAGCAACAGCTGAATCTAAAGCATTAATTTTCACATAAGCTTCTGTTAGTACTGCATTAATATCTGACAAATCCTTTCCTTTTAGCTTAGTATCTTTTAGTGATTTTTTTAGATTTTTAATCGCTAATTTTTCATTTTCTAAACGGATATTAACTTTTTCTCTCCAAACCTTAGCTTGATATGCATTATTACTATTAGGATATTTGTACAGAATATAATTGAAAGCTTCCATAGCAGGGAAGTAACGGTGTTCATAATATCTTGCCTTACCCAACATCAAATAAGCTTCATCTATTTGAGGGTTTTTTTCATAACCACTAATGTTCATAGAATGCTTTTGAATGGCTTTTGTTGCTTTGGTTTCTGCTCGTTCAAAACTTGGATTCTTACTTTGACTAGGATTTAGTTCTTCCTCTTTAAGTTGCATTCGTTCTACTGGCAATATTTCCCAAAAATCATCAATAAAACTAGCATTAACATCAGCAACACCTTTTATAAGTGCCTGATCTCCATTAAAAAGCACATTATACTCCGTAGTAACAGCATGAAAATTTCTATTGACAAAGCTGTCTTTTCTGGTTGAACACGCCCAAAAAAGAGCAACTCCAAGAACAAGTAGAATATGTTTAGTTTTTTTTGTCTTCAAGTTTTTCGTTTTTTACAATAACTCTTTTGAGTTAGATTTTAGTATACAAACGCGTAAAAATAAGTTATTTTTTAGAAAAATTTTAAAATTATATCATATTTATCAACTCCAATGCTTTATTCACTGATTTGACGTTATCAAAGCTAATCAACAATCGCAGACCCGATTTGGTTTCCTTTTCTTTTATCTTACAAAGATTTCCATTAGTTTGAGCAAACTTTAACACCTTCATAAATCGATTAGATTGATAGAAATCACTTTGCTGATCACCTAAAAAATAACCAATCATTTTGCCTTGTTTGAAAATTAATTTCTCAATTCCTAACTGTGTAGCTTTCCATTTAATTCGTACACTATTCAATAAAGCAAGAGCCGGTTTAGGTAATGGACCAAATCGATCACTCAAGCGTTGCTCATAAGCAACTAAATCAGCCTCTGTTTTTATTGTACTCAATTCATTATACAAATTCAATCGTTCGGTGATGTTGTTGATGTATTCATCTGGGAACAGCAATTCGAAATCGGTGTCAATTTGAATATCTTTGATATATTCTTTTGTTTCGATATTATTTTCTTCTTCGTATAAATCTTTAAATTCGTTTTCTTTTAATTCTTCAATAGCTTCATTCATGATTTTTTGATAGGTGTCAAATCCAATTTCATTGATAAATCCACTTTGTTCACCACCTAATAAATCGCCAGCACCACGAATTTCTAAGTCTTTCATTGCAATATTAAATCCGCTACCTAACTCACTAAATTGTTCCAAGGCTTGTATACGCTTTCTTGCCTCATCAGTCATTGCAGAATATGGAGGCGTGATAAAATAACAAAACGCTTTTTTATTACTTCTTCCCACACGACCTCGCATTTGATGTAAATCTGATAAACCAAAATTATTGGCGTTATTGATAAAAATCGTATTCGCATTTGGAACGTCCAATCCGCTTTCAATTATAGTGGTAGCAACCAATACATCAAACTCGCCTTCCATGAAAGCCAACATTAATTCTTCTAATTTTTTTCCATCCATTTGTCCATGACCGACTCCTACTTTTGCATTAGGAACCAATCGTTGAATCATGCCTGCAACTTCTTTTATATTTTCAATTCGATTGTTAATAAAATAAACTTGTCCACCACGTTCAATTTCATAAGAAACAGCATCACGAATAGATTCTTCATTAAAACGTATAACTTGTGTTTCAATAGGATACCTATTGGGTGGAGGCGTAGTGATTACGGATAAATCGCGTGCAGCCATCAATGAAAACTGCAAGGTTCTAGGAATAGGAGTTGCGGTTAATGTTAATGTATCAATATGAGTAGCAATGGTTTTCAACTTGTCTTTTACGTTTACACCAAATTTTTGTTCCTCATCTATAATTAGTAATCCTAAATCACGAAATTTTACATTTTTATTTACCAACTGATGGGTGCCAATAATAATATCTACTTTTCCTTCTTCAAGACCTTTTAACGTTTCTGCTTTTTGTTTAGCTGTTCTAAATCGATTCAAATAACTTACTGTTACAGGTAAGTCTTTTAAACGTTCTGAAAACGTTCGAAAATGCTGATAAGCTAAAATAGTGGTTGGCACTAAAACAGCTACTTGTTTTCCATTATCCACTGCTTTAAATGCTGCTCGAATGGCTACTTCTGTTTTACCAAATCCTACATCCCCGCAAACTAAACGATCCATTGGTCGGTCGCTTTCCATATCCATTTTAACATCGTGAGTTGCTTTTACTTGATCTGGAGTATCTTCATAAATAAAAGAACTTTCTAATTCTTTTTGCATGTAAGTATCGGGGCCAAAAGCATAACCTTTATCTAAACGACGTTTAGCATATAATTGAATTAAATTAAAAGCAATGTGTTTTACACGCGCTTTGGTTTTCTGCTTCAATGTTTTCCAGGCACTACTTCCTAATTTATAAATCTTGGGAGGCGCACCATCCTTACCATTGTATTTTGAAATTTTATGCAAAGAATGAATACTAACATAAACAATGTCATTATCTGCATAAACTAACTTAATTGCTTCTTGTGTTTTTCCTTCTACTTGTATTTTTTGTAAACCTCCAAACTTTCCTATACCGTGATCGATATGAGTTACATAATCCCCAACCGTCAATGAAGTTAATTCTTTAAGCGTAATGGTTTGCTTTTTAGAATATCCATTTTTAATAGAAAATTTATGATAACGCTCAAATATCTGATGATCTGTATAACAAGCAATTTGTAATTCTTCATCTACAAAACCTTGATACAGAGGAAAAACTACCGATTGGTATTTACTATTGGTATGATTGTGGTTTTCCTGATCAATTTCTGCAAAAATTTCTTTAAACCTTTTAGCCTGATTTTCATTGGCACAAAATAAATAATTTGAAAGCCCATTAAAATCATTATCATGTAAATTATTTAATAATAAATCAAATTGCTTATTAAATGAAGGTTGTGGACTTGTGTGAAATACAAACGCTTGTTCTGATTTAAAAAGAGGTTTTTTATCTAATTCAATAATTGCAAAATCAAGGGCTCTTTTTAAAAACGAGGCTTCATTAATAAACAGTTCCTCAGGCTTAGCATGTTTAATATCGGTTGATAATTTAGAAAATGCCTCATTAGCTTTGTCGTATAATCGATTTAATTGTTGACCGATTAACTCTGTATTTTGCAAAACTAACACAGTTTTTTCATTAATGTAATCTAAAAAATTTTCTCTTTTCTCTTCTAAGGTTTTATTTTCTACATTTGGAATTATCGTAATTTTACTAACTTTATCTTTAGATAGTTGTGTTTCAACATCAAATGTTCGAATACTATCAACCTCATCTCCAAAAAATTCTATACGATAAGGGGTATCATTTGAAAATGAAAAAACATCCACAATTCCACCACGCACAGAAAATTCACCTGGTTCTGCAACAAAATCTACTCTTTTAAAATGATATTCAAAAAGTGTTTCATTAATAAAATCAATCGAAATTTTATCATTTAAAGCCACTTTTAGTGTATTCTTTTCCAACTCTTTTCGAGTGACAACTTTTTCAAAAATTGCTTCCGTGTAAGAAACTATAATTGCCGGCTTTTTCCTTGAATTAATACGATTCAACACTTCGGCACGAAGTAAAATATTAGCATTATCCACCTCATCAATTTGATAAGGCCTTCGGTAAGAGCCTGGATAAAAAAGAACATCTTGGTCATTAATCAATTGCTCTAAATCATTCAAATAATAGGCCGCTTCCTCTTTATCATTAAATAACAATAAAAGAGGTAATTCTGTTTTCTTAAACAAAGCATGAATGACAAAAGACAAAGATGAGCCTACTAAGCCTGTAATATTAGTTTTCTTTCTGGTACCCAACATCGCTGCAATTTGAGAGATCTTAGGTAATTGTTCATATTTTGAAATGATATCGACGGTACTCAAAGCAATTTATTTTAGTGCAAAAATATAAAAACCACTGTTTAAAGCAGTGGTTTGTAAAGGATTTTAAATTCCATTTTTATTTGAACGGTTTATTTCTTCTGAGTTTTATCTTGTATTTGCTTTCTCTCAAATTCATCAAAGTCCATGTTCTTTGCATGTCTTGTTGTATCTAAAGCATTTATCAATTCTTTTTCGCCATCCTCAACAGGAATCTTATTCTTGATAATTAATTCTTCGCATTGACTATAAAAAGCCATGATTTCTTGATTCAATTCCCTAATTAGACGTTCTACTTTATCTTGAGGCACAATATCTAAAGAAAAATATGTATCCAAAGCTTGTAATTTAGTTTGCATAGCTATAATTCTACTTCTTACTTGAGGCTCATTAAACTTTGCTGGCACAAACAAGTGTAAACTATCCGACTTTTTTTGTAATGCTTCAACTTTTAATTTAAATGCGCTAATTGAAGCTTTAGGCTTTTGTTTTAAATCTTGCTCAAAGGATTGCCATTCTTTCCATTTTGAAATTTCCATCTGAACTTCTGGTGATTGAGGCGGAATATTGATAACCCAAGCTTTACTTATTTTTTCAAAAGCCATCGCATTTTTCTTTTCCATTTCAACAATCAATTGGTCTTGCTTTTCTTCTTTACATGAAAAAAAACCAAAAAAAATAAGAAACAACAACAATAATT
>NZ_JAGKWP010000065.1 GCF_021151785.1 Flavobacterium sp. | reverse complement strand
GTTTTTATTTGCTTGTATTGATGGGATTACCTTCAGTGCGAGCGTTAAAAATGCAATTTGGAACACCTTGTGAACAGACTACTTGTGAATCGGATTCTTCTTGTGATAAAAATAGTTCTAATGGTTGTGAAAAAGGAAAATTTGTAATGAGTTTGAACTTTAGTCCAGTTCAATTCGTTGGTACACAAGACCTTTCTTCGATACTTTTTTCATTAGATGTAGTAAGTGATAAAAAACAAACTTCGTATTACGAAAAGATATTTATTTCTAAATATCAACAAGCAATCTGGCACCCTCCAAAATTAGTTTCATAAAATTTTAGTTCAAACAATTTAAGCCTTATCCCATTGGTTAAGGTTCATTTAACTATGCCATTTTATGAAAACAAAATTAATAGGCCTTTGGATGCTATTTATAGTAAATCTAATGGCTGGTCAGTCCACGTTTGAATACGATGTTCAGCTGACACCTATAACTATTCCCAATTTGCCTGAATTGCAATCGTATGTGGTTGGTCAGCACAATGGCAAATGGTTGGTATTAGGAGGAAGAAAAGATGGGTTGCATGCTCGTCAACCATTTAATGCTTTTCCTAATGCTAATAATAATACTTCAATATATGTAATAGATGTTGCAACACAACAGTTTTGGTCTTCTTCTATTGCTGTGTTGGATACTGGTTTGAGGGAACAATTGCAATCTACCAATATGAGTTTTTATCAAGATAATGATACCTTATATATAGTAGGAGGCTATGCTTTTTCAGTAACTGCAAATGATCATATTACATTTAATAAATTGACATCGGTCAACGTACCAAATTTGATCAACGCGGTTATTTCAGGAACCACTATTGTGCCCTATTTTAAACAGATTACTAATGATGTATTTGCTTTAACTGGAGCGCAATTAGGAAAAATTGGTACCACTTTTTATTTAGTAGGAGGTCATCGTTTTGACGGACGTTATAATCCAATGAACAATCCTACATTTACGCAAACCTATTCGAATCAAATAAGAAGTTTTACTATTGATAATACGGGTTCCCAATTAAGTTTTAGTAATTATCAAGAAGTAACGGATGCTGTTAATTTACATAGACGCGATTATAATTTGGTTCCTCAAGTATTTCCCGATGGTCAATTAGGGTATACTGTTTCTTCCGGAGTGTTTCAAATAAATCAAGACTTACCTTTTTTGTATCCTGTAGATATTAAAAATTCGGGCTATATTCCTCAAACACAGTTTAATCAATATTTGAGTAATTATCATTCTGCCAAAGTTGGTTTGTATGATGCTGCTTCAAATAGAATGCACAGCTTGTTCTTTGGTGGGATGAGTCAGTATTACTATAACTCGGGTGTTTTAGTTCAAGATAATTTGGTACCCTTTGTAAAAACTATAAGTAGAGTTACTCGTTTTTCTGATGGCTCCTTGTTGGAATATAATTTACCTGTTGAAATGCCTGATTATAAAGGAGCTGGGGCCGAATTTATTCCAAATCATTTATTGCCTCATTATGAAAATGAAGTGCTAAAACTTAATAATATAAGTGAAAATGAATTTGTTATCGGTCATATTTATGGTGGGATTCAAAGTTCAAGTATAAATCCGTTTTCATCCAATCAAACTAATTTAACTAATTCTGATGCTTCCATTTATGAAGTGAAGTTGATTAAAAATAGTTTAAGTAGCGCATCGGCTCTTGCTGGAAATAACCCATTTGATTTTCAACTATTTCCCAATCCAACTAAAAGTAATCAAGTACAAGTAATATATACTTTACCGTATGCTACATCAATTGACTATTATGTTACATCTTTAGAAGGTAAATTATTAGATGATGGTGAAATTGTCGATTCAAAGCAAGGTTCAAATACGTTAAATTTCACCATTGAAAATGCAACTGAAAGTCAAACAATCATCATCACATTTGTGTTTGATAAAAAATACTATGTATCAAAAAAAATACTAAAAAAATAAAATAGATAATCATGAAAAAAGTAATTTATGTCGCTTTAGTAGCACTATTCGCATTCCAAGTAAATGCACAAGAACCAAAACAACAAAAAAAAGCAAAAACGGAGAAATCGTGTTCAGCTGCTGATAAAAAAGGCGGATGTTGTTCAGATAATAAAACTAAAGATAGCAAAGCTTCTTGTAGCGAATCAAAATCAGAAAAAAAATCTTCTTGTTGTTCTTCTAAGAAGTAAAGCAAATAAAGAGGTTCCTGAGTGAGCCTCTTTTTTTGTTACCTATGTTACCGTTGGATGTAACCTATGTTACTGAAAACTTTTTATTATGATTCTATATTTGCTTCATAAAAATTATCTATTATGAAGAAAATATATTATGTAGGATCACTTCTTCTCTTTGCATTAGCGCTAAATGCTCAAGATACCTTGACGATTACTAAAGCAGATGTAATAAGTAAAGTGAAAGAAGGAAATTTACAAATAAAAATTGCCGAGAAAAATGTACAAGCTGCAAAAGCGGATTACAGACAATCGAATGCAATTTTTTTACCAAACATTACAGCTTCTCATACGGGTATAGTGACTACAAACCCATTAATGGCGTTTGGATCTAAATTGAATCAAGAAATTTTAACGCAAGCAGATTTTAATCCGGCCTTATTAAACAATCCAGATCAAACACAAAATTTTGCGACAAAATTTGAATTTCAACAACCTTTAATAAATGTTGATGGTTTTTATGGAAGACAAGCTGCTAAAGCAAAAATGGAAGCCTATCAATTGCAAACAGAACGCACTAAAGAGTATTTAGAGTTAGAAATTAATAAAGCTTATATGCAATTGCAATTAGCGTATAAAGCAGTTGGTGTTTTGCAAAAAGCGGAAAGTACGGCTAAAGCGAATTTAAAATTAGTAGAGAATTATTTTAAAAACGGAATGTTGCAGAAAACTGATTTGTTAAATGTGCAAGTTCGTGTGAATGAAATTTCTAATCAATTGCAATATGCCAAATCAAATGTTCAAAATGCCTCAGATTACTTGGCTTTCTTATTAAATGAAGACACCAATGGAAAAGTGTTCAAGCCTTCAGAGGATTTAGATAGTCAAATTTCAATTGAGAAATTGGAAACTTCCTTATTTGAAAATAGAAAAGATATTCAGGCGATGCAAAAATCAACAGAAGCGTATCAAAAAATGATGCTTTCATCTAAATCTGGATTTTTACCTAGATTAAATGCTTTCGGTAGTTATGAATTGTATGACCAACACATTTTTGCTACTGCCGCAAAAGGATATTTGTTAGGAGCACAATTGTCTTGGAACCTATTTGATGGCTATAAAACTATTGGGAAAACAGAGAAAGCAAAAGCAGATTTTCAAAAAGCAGAAGTTGAAGCCGATCAGTATAAAAAACAAAGTCAGTTAGAATTAAATAAAACCGTGCGTCAATTAAAAGATGCAGAAAATAAAGTGAACTTGTCTAAGTTGGCATTGGAGCAATCTCAAGAAGCATTTAGAATTAGAGAAAATAGATTTAAACAAGGCTTAGAAAAAACTACCGATTTATTGTTGTCGGAAACTCAAATGGCTCAAAAAGAATTGGAACACTTACAAGCCGTTTTCGAATATAATTTCACTAAAAGTTATGTACAGTTTTTAACTAAATAAAAAAATATAAATATGAAGAATATACTATCAATACTAGCAATATCAACATTACTATTCACTTCTTGTAGTGGTGATAAAAAAGAAAAATCGGCAGAATTACAACCTGTTATTGTAAAAATAAATGGCAAATTAGACACAAATAATAGTCCATTTGTAAATGCTAGTGGTAAAATTGAAGCAGAAAATAGCGCTAATTTAAGCACCCGAATGATGGGTTATGTTACTAAACTACACGTAAAAGTAGGACAAAATGTAAGAGAAGGACAATTATTAGTAAGTGTAAATAGTACTGATTTGCAAGCAAAAAAAGCTCAAGTAGATGCTTCTATCATCCAAGCACAAGCAGCATATACTAATGCAAAAAAAGATTATGATCGTTTTGTAAATTTATTTGCCCAACAAAGTGCCTCACAAAAAGAATTGGACGACATGACAGCACGCTTTGAAATGGCAAAAGCTGGTTTAGAAGCGGCAAAACAAATGCGTAACGAAATTCAAGCGCAATTCTCCTATTCAAATATTACGGCTCCTTTTAGTGGAGTAGTAACCAATACTTTTGTTAAAGAAGGCGATATGGCCAATCCAGGTATGCCATTAGTGAGTGTAGAAGGTGCCACAAGATTACAAGTTGTTGCCATGGTTTCAGAAAGTGATATTGCTTATGTTAAACAAGGAATGACAGTAAAAGTAAATATTAAATCGTTAAACAAAGAAGTTACAGGAAAAGTATCTGAAATTAGTTTGTCTGCTAAAAATACAGGTGGTCAATATTTAGTTAAAGTGAATTTAAACCAACAAGATAAATCTATTTTATCAGGTATGTTTGTTAATGTTCAATTTCCAATTGAAAAAACTAAAGTTGTAGAAACCAACACTACTGAAAGAGTATTAATTCCAACATCGGCTTTGGTAAAGCAAGGTCAATTATCAGGAGTGTATACAGTTGGAAACGGAAATGTAGCCATCTTGAGATGGTTAAGATTAGGAAAAACTTTTGGGAACCAAGTAGAAGTTTTGTCGGGTTTATCTGCTAATGAAGCTTACATTGTGTCAGCAGAAAGTAAATTGTTTAACGGAGCAAAAATTCAATTAGCCAATTAATCAATAGGTTAATTTTAATCGACACCTTGTCTTAATAAAAAATTAAAATTATGGAAAAAGGAATATCAGGTAAAATAGCCAATTTTTTCATCAATTCGAAGCTTACCATATTATTAATGGTAGCACTGATGATAATTGGATCCTATAGTTCGTTCTTAATTCCTAGGGAAGAAGAACCACAAATAGCTATCCCTATGGCGGATGTAATGGTAGGGTACCCCGGCGCAAGCCCTTCAGAAGTGGAAAGTCGAGTGATCAAACCATTAGAAAAAGTAATTTCAAATATAAAAGGAGTAGAGCACGTTCATAGTATGGCTATGAATGGTCAAGCAATGATGATCGTACAGTTTTATGTAGGAGAAGATATTGAACGTTCTTATGTTAAATTGTATGATGAGTTGATGAAGCATCAAGGAATTTTTCCTCAAGGGGTAATGCAACCTATGGTAAAAACACGTTCAATTGACGATGTGCCCATGATGGGGGTTACACTTTGGAGTGAGAAAATGGATGACTTTGAAATTCGTCAAGTGGCTGAAGAAGTAATTTCTGAAATTGAAAAAGTAAAAGATGTTGCCATTACTAAAGAAATTGGGGGAAGAAATCGAGAAGTAAAAGTCGTATTAGATAAAGATAAAATGGCTGAAAATGGTGTAGATGCTTTAGGTGTCATGCAAATGATTCAAGCCAACAATGGAAGTGCCCAATCGGGAAGTTTTGTTCAAAAAGATCAAGAATTTTTAGTTACTACCGGACAATTTCTTTCTACTTCAGAAGATGTTGAAAATTTAGTTGTAGGGGTTAATCAAAACATGCCTGTTTATTTAAAACAAGTAGCTTCTGTTCAAGATGGACCTTCAACACCTAAAAGTTATGTGTCTTTTGGGTATGGAAAAGCCAATGAACAATTTGGTAAAAATCCATCGGAATATCCAGCAGTAACAATTTCAATAGCTAAAGTGAAAGGAGCGGATGCAATGAAAATTGCGGAAAAAATTGAAACGCGATTGGAACAATTGAAACAAAATTTAATTTCTAACGATGTACATGTTGAAGTTACCAGAAATTATGGAGAAACAGCTTCACACAAAGTAAGTGAATTGTTAATGCACTTAGGTGTAGCTATTATTGCGGTAACGGTTTTAGTAATGTTAGCTATGGGCTGGCGTGGAGGATTAGTAGTGTTCTTTTCTGTACCATTAACATTTGCCTTGACCTTATTTAGTTATTATATGTTGGGTTATACATTAAATCGTATTACCTTATTTGCTCTGGTTTTTGTAGTTGGAATCGTTGTTGATGATAGTATTATTATAGCAGAGAATATGCATAGGCATTTCAAAATGAAAAAATTACCGTTTAAAGATGCCGCAATCTATGCTATAAACGAAGTTGGAAACCCAACAATATTAGCCACTTTTACAGTTATTGCAGCAATATTGCCCATGGCATTTGTTTCTGGAATGATGGGACCATATATGAGTCCAATGCCAATTGGGGCTTCTATTGCTATGTTATTGTCTTTATTTGTTGCCTTAACGGTTACGCCTTATTTAGGTTATCATTTATTACATGAAAAAGAGGAACAAGAGCATAAAGAAGAAAAAGGATTGGAAACCAGTTGGATTTATAAAGTATATAAGAAAATGGAACAACCTTTATTGGAGAGTTCGGCTAAAAGGAATTTAATGTTTGCCATTACCATTTTCTTGCTTTTAGGCTCGGTTGCTATGTTCTTTACTAAATCGGTGGCAGTTAAGATGTTGCCTTTTGATAATAAAAATGAATTCCAAGTGGTAATTGACATGCCAGAAGGAACTACTTTGGAAAGAACAGCTGCAGTAACAAAAGAAATTGCACAATATGTTTCTACTATTCCTGAAGTAGTAAATTATCAAAATTATATTGGAACATCTGCACCAATTACTTTTAATGGATTAGTACGTCATTATGATATGCGTGGCGGGAGTAATATGGCCGATATTCAGGTGAATTTATTGCATAAAGAAGACCGCGATTTACAAAGTCATGATATTGCAAAAATTGTTCGTCCCGAAATTCAAAAAATTGCCAAAAAATATGGAGCAAATGTAAAAGTTATTGAAGTACCACCAGGTCCACCAGTATTATCAACATTAGTAGCTGAGGTGTATGGTCCAGATTATAAAGAGCAAATAAAAGTTGCAAATCAAGTTAAAGATATTCTGAACAATACAACAGATATTGTGGATGTAGACTGGTATGTAGAAGATGAACAAACGGAATATAAATTAGAAGTAGATAAAGAAAAAGCCATGTTAAATGGTATTGCGCCACAACAAGTGGTGGGTAATTTAACTTATCTGTTACGAGAAATGCCGGTGACCAATCTATACGATGAGCGCTCAAATGATCCTGTTGGTATTGTGATGGCCTTAGATGATAAAGATAAAACCTCTTTAGAAGATTTAAAAAATTTAAAAATTAAGGGTAGTAGAGGAAATGTGGTACCGGTTAATGATTTGGTACAAGTGAAAAAAGATACCTTACAAAAAACCATATATAGAAAAGATCAAAAACGTGTGGTTTATGTAACTGGCGATATGGCAGGAGCATTAGAAAGTCCCGTATATGCTATTTTGGGCATGGAAGAAAAATTGCAAAAGATGCAATTACCTAAAGGCTACAAAGTAAACGAAATCTATATGGGGCAACCCGATGATGAAAGTGATTTTACTGTGAAATGGGATGGGGAATGGCAAATTACTCTTGAAGTATTTCGCGATTTAGGAGCTGCATTTTTAGTGGTGATCATTATTATTTACATGTTAATCGTTGGTTGGTTCCAAAACTTTAAAACACCTATAGTGATGATGGTAGCTATTCCGCTTTCATTAGTAGGTATCGTTTTAGGACACTGGATGTTAGATGCTTATTTTACAGCTACTTCCTTTATTGGGATGATTGCTTTAGCAGGGGTTATGGTGCGAAATTCTGTATTGCTTATCGATTTTATAGAAATACGATTAAATGATGGGATTCCGATGAAACAAGCCATAATTGAAGCGGGTGCCGTAAGAACAACTCCAATTTTATTGACTACAGGAGCTGTTGTAATTGGAGCCTCAATTATATTGTTTGATCCAATTTTCCAAGGATTAGCGATTTCATTAGTTGCTGGTGCCATAGTATCTACTTTATTAACCTTATTAGTAGTGCCGTTGATATATTATATCACCGAAAAAAAGAAATGGGAAAACAAGTAATAAATACTTCTGCAAGGAATTAATTTCCTTGCAGGATATAAAAAAGTAACTTATGAAACTAGTAATTATAACAGCAATTTCAGAATTTAAAAAGGACATTATTAAAATGTTTAAAAATACTGAAATAAAGGCATTTACTTACAAAGAAGTAACTGGATTTAAAGATGTATCCGAAGAGAATGTGGGTACCAATTGGTTTGGTTCAGAAATGAATGAAACACCGTCTATTATGTTTTATGTTTTTTTAAATGAAAATCAAACGGCATTACTTTTTCAATCGGTAACTTCTTTCAATGCATCACAAAATGTATCGTCTAAAATTCATTTTGCATCTTTAACGATAGATCAAATTAACAATTAACAATTTAAAATATGAAAAATAGAATTATTAGAGCTATTGCAGGGTCATTTATTTTAATCAGTTTAGTATTGGCTCATTATGTTAGTCCAAATTGGTATTGGTTTACTGCATTTGTGGGTTTAAATTTGTTACAATCGTCTATTACAAAATGGTGTTTAATGGAAGATATATTAACCAAATTAGGAGTAAAAGATTAATTTACAATATTTTTTATAATTTTACGTTCCGATTAAAAAACCAAAAATTATGAAAAGATTAAAAATTTTATCAGTATTCTTACTTATTTATGTAGTAAATGTAGCTTCAATGTGTAGTGATGATGATGATAATTTTACTCCTACGAATGCCAATCAAACACAAGTGATTAATACGGTAATGTCAGGAACATGGCGAATCACTAATTATGTTGATTCTGGAACAAATGAAACGGCTAACTATGCTGGTTATAATTTTACATTTGGTTCAGGAAATGTTTTAACAGCTGTTGGAGGTGGTGCTACACATTCAGGAATTTGGTCTGTAACAGATTCAAATAGTAATGATGATTCATTGAATGATTTAGATTTTATTATTACTTTTTCATCACCTACTGTTTTGCAAGATTTATCAGATGATTGGGATATTGTTTCAAGAACTGATACAAAAATTGAATTAATTGATGTTAGTGGAGGGAACGGAGGTACAGATTATTTAACTTTTGAAAAAAATTAAGAAAATTTTATAGAAAAGTGAAAGTAAATTTGATATCTTTGAATAATTGAAAACAAATTTAAATTAAAATAATATGAAAAAAGTATTGTCAGTAGTTGCTTTAATGGCATTTATGGTTTCAACAGCATCTGTTGTAGATTTTAAAGAAAAAGAAAAAGAGAAAAAAACAGCTAAAACAGAAAAATCTTGTTGCTCAGACAAGAAAGCAGCTGATAAAAAATCTTGCTCAACTGCAGAGAAAAAATCTTGTTGTTCAAAAAAATAATCAAGTAATATAATTTTAAAAACCGTTTAAGTAATTAAACGGTTTTTTTTGTTTCAATAAATTGAATACTTCTCAATCAATTTCTTAAATTTGCACCTCATTAAAATTTATAATACACATGTTTGATAATCTTACCGATAAGTTAGATAAGGCATTCCATATATTAAAAGGACACGGAAAAATTACAGATGTTAACGTGGCTGATACGTTAAAAGAAGTAAGACGAGCATTGTTAGATGCTGACGTGAATTTTAAAATTGCTAAAGACTTTACAACCAAAGTTAAAGAAAAAGCGATTGGGGAAAATGTATTGACAACGCTTCA
Source organism: Flavobacterium sp. (assembly GCF_021151785.1). Lineage (GTDB taxonomy): Bacteria > Bacteroidota > Bacteroidia > Flavobacteriales > Flavobacteriaceae > Flavobacterium. The sequence continues at coordinate 4,963 of NZ_JAGKWP010000065.1, read as the reverse complement.
ACCAGGACAATTAATGGTTAAAATCGTGAAAGACGAATTAACTGAATTAATGGGGGGTGAAGTTAGTGGCGTTAATTTATCCGGAAATCCTTCAATCATTTTGATGTCAGGACTTCAAGGTTCTGGTAAAACGACATTTTCAGGTAAACTAGCTAATTTTTTAAAGACTAAAAAATCTAAAAAACCATTATTGGTAGCTTGTGATATTTATCGTCCTGCGGCTATTAATCAGTTACATGTAGTAGGTGAGCAAATAGGGGTTGATGTTTACTCAGAACCTGAGAATAAAAATGCAGTTGAAATTGCTCAAAATGCTATAAAACACGCAAAAGCAAACGGATTTAATGTGGTGATTGTCGATACGGCTGGTCGTTTGGCAGTAGATGAAGAAATGATGAATGAAATTGCAAATGTGCATGCAGCAATTCAACCACAAGAAACATTATTTGTCGTTGATTCAATGACTGGACAAGATGCGGTGAATACGGCAAAAGCATTTAATGACCGTTTGAATTTTGATGGAGTTGTGTTGACAAAACTAGATGGTGATACAAGAGGAGGAGCAGCAATTTCTATTAAATCTGTTGTAAATAAACCAATTAAATTTATTGGTACAGGAGAGAAAATGGATGCAATTGATGTTTTCTATCCAGATCGTATGGCAGATCGTATTCTGGGAATGGGAGATGTAGTGTCTTTAGTAGAAAGAGCGCAAGCACAATACGATGAAGAAGAAGCTAGAAAACTTCAGAAGAAGATTGCTAAAAATGAGTTTGGATTTGATGATTTCTTAAACCAAATTCAACAAATAAAGAAAATGGGAAGCATGAAGGATTTAGTGGGGATGATTCCAGGAGCGGGCAAAGCGTTAAAAGATGTAGAAATTAATGATGATGCATTTAAACATGTAGAAGCGATCATTCAATCCATGACACCTAAAGAGAGAAGTAAACCGTCTATTATAGATTTGAAAAGAAAGCAAAGAATTGCTAAAGGTTCTGGTCGAAAATTGGAAGAAGTGAATCAATTAATGAAACAATTTGACCAAATGAGAAAGATGATGAAAATGATGCAAGGCGGTGCCGGAAAAAATCTTATGAAGATGATGGGAGGAATGAAAGGTATGAACTAAAAGGATAAAGACGCGAAAAATTGCGTCTTTTTTTATTATAAGTTAAAAATAAATACACAACTAAACTAAATAGAATTACAATGCAACTACTAGACGGTAAAAAAATTTCGGAAGACATTAAAAATGAAATTGCGGCTGAAGTCCAAAAAATGAAAGATAGAGGTGAAAAGGTACCACATTTAGCTGCTATTATTGTAGGTAATGATGGTGCAAGTTTAACATATGTTGGAAGTAAAGTAAAAGCTTGTGAAAGAGTGGGTTTTGAATCTACCTTAATCAAAATGCCAAGTACTACTTCCGAGAAAGAGTTATTAAAAAAAATTGAAGAACTAAATCAAAATAAGGACATCGATGGATTTATTGTTCAATTGCCTTTGCCTCCACAAATTGACACACAAGAAGTATTGATGGCTATAGACCCTTCCAAGGATGTCGATGGTTTTCATCCTGAAAATTTTGGAAAAATGGCATTAGATATGAGTACTTTTATTCCTGCTACACCATTTGGAATATTAGAATTGTTAGAGCGCTATAATGTTCAAACTCAGGGTAAGCACACGGTAGTGATTGGTCGAAGCCATATTGTGGGAAGGCCTATGAGTATTTTAATGGGAAGAAAAGGTTTTCCTGGAAATTCAACGGTTACTTTAACCCATAGTCACACTAAAAACATCAATCAAATTACGTCACAAGCTGATATAGTTATTTCTGCTTTGGGGGTGCCTAATTTTCTAAAAGCTGAAATGATTAAGGATGATGCGATCATTATTGATGTAGGTATCACAAGAGTAGAAGATACCACAACAGAGAAAGGCTATAGAATTGTTGGAGATGTGGATTTTGAAAACGTATCTAAAAAAGCGTCTTATATAACACCAGTACCTGGTGGAGTAGGTCCAATGACAATTGCTATGTTGCTTAAAAATACTTTGTTAGCAAGAGAAAATGGGATAAGATAAAGAGTAGAGAAGTTAAATGTACCCCAAAAGTTGTTAGACTATTGGGGTATTTTTTTGCTGTAAATTTAATAATGCTATTAAAAATGTTTGAGAGAAACTCTAAATTTTAGTTAATATATCTATATATAGTTGTTTAATTATAATCATTTCATATTTTTGCTTGTTACTTAATAAATCATACTACTAAAATGAGAATTAAAAATAGTTTTGTTGGATTGTTGTTTTTTATTTCATCCCAAATTTTTGCTCAAAATTCAAAAGAAGTTCTTTTTACTATTGACAATAAACCTTATTATTCAGATGAATTTACTAGGATTTATAAGAAGAATTTAGATTTAGTAAAGGATGATTCGCAAAAGGATTTGAATCAATACCTAGATCTATTTATAGGTTATAAGTTGAAGGTGAATAAAGCCTATAAGCTTGGATTGCAAGAAAATCAAAAATATCAAAGTGAGTTATCTTCGTATAGGAATCAGTTGTCAAAAAATTATGTGAATGATTCAAAAGTAACTTCCAAGCTTATTGAAGAGGCTTACTCGAGAAATCTTAAAGAAATTCGAGCTTCTCACATTCTTTTGTCAATGGATGAAAGCATAAAAGGAACAGATACATTAGCATTTTACAATAGAGCACTTGAAATTAAAAAAAGAATTGAAAAAGGTGAATCATTTGAAGAAGTGGCTCAGAAAGAATCACAAGATCCTTCAGTTAGAGAAAATAAAGGTGATTTAGGATACTTTACGGCATTTAGGATGGTTTATCCTTTTGAATCCGCAGCGTACAAAACGCCTGTTGGTAAAATTTCTAATCCCGTGAGAACACGTTTTGGTTACCATATCATTAAAGTAACTGATATTAGAGATAATCGCGGAGAAGTTTCAGTAGCACATATTATGTTAATGAAACCACAAGAAAATACAGCGGAATCTATGGCTAAGGTAAAACAAAATATTGATGACATTTACACCAAGATTCAACAAGGAGAAAATTTTGAAGCGTTAGCTGCACAATTTTCAGATGATAAATCAACTGCTTCTAAAGGAGGTCAATTACAACGTTTTAGTTCGGGTCAATTGAGCTCTGAAGAATTTGAAAAAGTTGCATTTGGGCTAAAAGATGCAGGTGAAATTTCTAAACCATTTCAATCTCAATTTGGATGGCATATTGTTAAATTAATAGAAAAGTATCCTATTCAATCTCTAGACCAAATGAAAAATGAATTAGAGAGCAAAATTAAAAGAGATGAACGATCAATTATTATAACTAATTCATTAGCTAAAAAATTAAAATCAAAATATACATTTGAAACCAACCAAAAAGAATATCAAAATGCAGAAAAATTAGTAAACGATGCAGTTTATAGTCAAACTTGGGAAATACCTGCTAAAAAAGAAGATGTAAGTGGTAATATTGCTGTTGTAAATAAAACAAAAAAGATTCCTACTTCGGAATTCATTACTTATATTCATTCGCAACAAAAAAATAAGTTAACAACTAAGCCAATCAAGAAGTTAGTTGCTGAATTGTATGACTCATGGAAAGAGGAACAATTAATTACTTATTACAATGATAATTTAGAAAATGAATTTCCTGAATTCAAATATATAATGGATGAGTATAGAGACGGGTTGTTGTTATTTGATTTAATGGAGAAAGAAATTTGGGATAAATCCAAGACAGATACTTTAGGATTACAGGATTTTTACACTCAACACAAAGATAATTATAAATGGAAGAAACGTTATGATGTTGATATTTTATCTTCAACGGATGAGAAAATGATTGCTGAAGCAAAAAAATATTTAACAAAAGGTAAATCGTTAGATTTCATCAAGGAGAAGTTAAATAAAGAAGGAAAAGTGGCTATTATGGTTAAATCTGGTTTATTTGAAGAAGATTTTGATGTGTTGAAAAAAACACCTGTTTTACAAGAAGGGATAAATCCAGTAACTAAAGATGGAGGTTATTTTTTCCTAGTTAGGGTAAATAAAATTAAACCAGTTGAAAATAAAACCTTGGCTGAGTGTAAAAGCAAAGTAATTAATGATTATCAACAATTTTTAGAATCTACTTGGGTAGATAATTTGAAAAAAGAGTTTACTATTCAAGTGAATAATTTAGTGTTTGAAAAAGTAAAAACCGAACTGAACAAATAGTAACTATGCCTCGAGGTTTAATTATACTTGTTTTGATGTTTATGGGATGCTCAAAAACCTCTCAGCAAGATAATACTGACGCTATTGCTAGAGTAAATGATGTTTATTTATATGAGTCAGATTTGGAAAATCTTGTTCCTTCGGGGTCTTCCAAAAATGATAGTGTTGCAATTGTAAAGGATTATATCAATAGATGGGCCATGCAACAATTACTAGTAAACAGAGCAGAAAAAAATATCAACAAAACAAAACAACAAGAGTTAGAGGAGCTGATAAACCAATATAAAATAGATTTGTATTCTAAATCATATTTGGAAGATTTAGTAATGACAAAAGTAGATACTTTGATTTCTGATGATGAAATTAAAAGATACTATGAAAAAAATAAAAATAATTTTAAAGCTAGTGAACCTTTAATAAAATTGAGGTATATAAATTTAATTAAGGGTAATACTAAACTGGGAATTATTAATAATAAGTTACTTAATTTTTCTAAAAAAGATCAAGCTGAATTACAAAAAATGGCTGTTCAGTTTAAAAATTATGCCCTGAATGATAGTATTTGGGTTGATGTTAATCAAGTATATGAAAAGCTACCATTCATTAATCAAGAGAATAAACAAAAATTCATTTCACCTAGAATGGCTTATCAATTTACCGATAATAATCTAATATGGCTTGTTAAAATAAAAGATGTAGTAGAAAAAAATAAT
>NZ_JAGKWP010000195.1 GCF_021151785.1 Flavobacterium sp. | reverse complement strand
GTGTATAGCAGTGTAAGCAAGAAAAACATACTTATTTTTTTCATATAGTATTGAAATTTATTAATGCAAGGGTGGGTAATAATTGTTTACCAATGCCGAATTGTAAATTAAAATTAGTAAACTTTTCGACTATTTGTATAAAATAGTCGAAAAGTTTATGTTAAAAAAATGAATTGGATTCTATGATTATTAAGTATAAATATTCGGGTAATGGTTTGTAGCTGGCTTAAAATGACATATAAAAAATAAACCTCTTATTTGAGTAAGAGGTTTATTGAATTATTGCTTGGCATTTTCTTTCACGTGTATTACAAGTTTTTTACACAGTTCCCGAATCATTTCAGCCATTTTAATATCTCCGGTGGCATTTTCAATGGAGTCTGCCATACCGCCAATACCTTCTATAGCGAAACGTTTCATTTCTTCTACCGGCATTTCTTTTGTCCATATATTTATCTGCATGGTGTTCATTTGTGTATGATCCCATAAAGATAAAGCGATGGCATCTGTTGGTAAAGGCTTGTCTGAAGGGCCGTCAGTAGCTTCCCAAACAATCTTTTCAGGTATATTTTTATCGTCTAATTGTACGCTGAATTTTATTTCTGAATTTTTCATGTTATTAATAATATTTACGCTAATTTCCTTATCATTTGTCGTTAAAACAAATCTGTAAATTGTAAATTATCTTTAGACCAGATTTAGGTGCATAAAAATCAATAAAGTGTATGAATATCAATACAATAATTTCAGTTCTGTGCTTATTGGCAGGCTTTTCATGTTCCTACCAGGCTGAAACGGCCAGCAAATCCGGTACTGGAAGTGGACCAGGCTGTCGGGTGGCTTTTTATAATACTGAAAACTTGTTTGATATCATGGATGATGAGCATGTAAATGATAATGATTTTTTACCGGGAGGGAAGTTGCATTGGACAGCACAGCGTTACGAAGAAAAACTGAACAATATAAGAGAAGTTATTCATGGGTTGAACGAATCTAATTCGCTGGCTTTGCTTGGTATGAGCGAAGTAGAAAATAAAGAGGTGTTAACGGATTTGTTGAAGAGTGATTCGTTGTTCAAAATTATTCATTACAATTCTTCAGACAAAAGAGGGATTGACGTTTGTTTGATTTATAATGAAAAGTTTTTTCAACCTATTCAATCGTACTTATCCTACTTTAAACAGGATGAAGATCCTGAATTATTTTTACGGGAAGTATTGGTTGTGAAAGGTGTATTATTTTCTGATACCGTACATGTACTGGTAAATCACTGGCCATCGCGCAGGGAAGGGGAGCAGAAATCCGAACATAAGCGTATTGCAGCAGCCATGCTTACGCAGGAGATTATAGATTCTATCAATGCCGTCAGCAAGTCTGACAATATTATTGTCATGGGAGATTTTAATGATCAACCTTCAGATGAAAGCATGTCGATTATGCTGAAATTAAAATCTGGGAAACAAAATTCTTCGGCCGATTTGATAAATCCGTTCAAAGAGCTGCAGGATGTGGGCGAGGGGACTTGCAAGTTTAAAAGAGATTGGTTTTTATT
>NZ_JAGKWP010000064.1 GCF_021151785.1 Flavobacterium sp. | reverse complement strand
TTATAAAATTATTGAGAATAAATCAATTGAATGTATTTCTTTATGTTGAAACTGTAGTTAAAAAGAAATTATATTTTTTTCAGAAGATAAAAAAAATCCCGATACTATCGGGATTTGTTGTGGGCGATGAGGGGTTCGAACCCCCGACCCCCTCGGTGTAAACGAGGTGCTCTGAACCAGCTGAGCTAATCGCCCTATTTTGTTTGCAGTGCTTATTTCGTCATTGCGAGTGCAAATATACAACTGTTTTTTATTTCTGCAACAATTTTAATGAAAAAAATTAATCAAATTTCACTTCTTCTAAAATAGCTTTGTTACTGTAATTGATTACCAGTAAAGTAACTTTTTTATTATTAGGTAAATACGATTCAATAATGTATTTTTTACCTTTTTTGTAAGCCACATTACTTTGCGAAAAATCAACATCACCATTTGCAATTGCCTCGTTAATTTCTTTTAAATTAATCTTTTTGTTAGCAATTAAACTGTCAATAGCAGGCGTTGTTTTGAATGGTTTGCTTCTAATATCTTTAATTACACGGCAATTTGGAAAATAACAAAATTCTACTCCTTTTGATTTGGCTTTTGCACTTAAAAATTCACCAACAAAATAAAAACCAATCAATAAACCAAATAAATAAAAGGCTAAGCGATATCTTAATGACATAATATTTTTTTTGCAAAGGTATGATTTATCTTTTTTACAACGTATTAAAAGACCAATAAATTAATGTCTCTGTGTTCTAAATTGAACCAATCGGCAATGGGTTTATTAGTTAAAATACCGTGGTAATTATAGATTCCGTTTTTTAGACCTTTATTACAACGGATAGCCGATTCTATTCCTCCGTCTTCCGCAATATCAATTAAAATGGGAGATATAATATTACTTATTGAAATACTCGCGGTTTTAGAATACCTAGAAGGAATGTTAGGTACACAATAATGGATAACGTTGTTTTTAATAAAAGTAGGTCTTTCGTGTGTAGTAACTTCAGAAGTTTCAAAGCAACCTCCTGTATCTATGCTCACATCAACTATAACGGCTCCTTTTTTCATGTGTTCAACCATGGTTTCAGATACAACAATAGGGGTTCTGTTTTTGCCTCTCATGGCACCAATAGCTACATCACACCTTCTTAAGGCTTTAAGTAAGGCTTTATCATGAATCGTCGAAGTAAATATTCTTTGATTTAAAGTGTTTTGTAAGCGTCTTAATTTGGTGATAGAGTTGTCAAAAACTTTAACATTCGCACCTAAACTAAGTGCCGTTCTTACTGCATATTCGGCTACAGTTCCTGCTCCTAGAATCACCACTTCTGTTGGTGGTACACCTGTTATGTTTCCAAACAATAAGCCTTTACCATCGTTGTTATTAATCATTAATTCAGCGGCAATCAAAACTGAAGCAGTTCCAGCAATTTCACTTAAGGATTTTACGGCAGGGTAGGAGCCGTCCTCATCTTTAATGAATTCAAAGGCTAGCGCTGTAATTTTCTTTTGACTTAAGGCTTCAAAGAATTCTTTTTTTTGTGTTTTTAATTGTATTGCTGAAATTAGAATCGCTTCTGGATTCATTAAGGTGATTTCTTGAAGTGTAGGTGGTTCTACTTTCAATATAATTGGGCAACTAAAAACTTTGGATGTGTCATTCGTTACTTCAGCACCAGCCTCAGAATAATCTTTATCGGTATAGCTAGAATTTATTCCTGCTCCTGCCTCAATCATTACTCTATGTCCATGAGAAACGAGTGAACTTACTGCGTCTGGAGTGAGGCAAATCCTTCTTTCTTGATAGGAGGTTTCTTTTGGTATTCCTATAAAAAGTTGACTTTTGTGTTTTTGTACTTCAAGTTTTTCTTCTTGAGGTAATAATTGTTTAGCCGAAAAAGGACTGTAAATTGCCATACATCACTATTTTGAAGCCAAGTTACTTAAATTTTAACAAATATAAAATCCTTATACATTTTTTACTTGTATTTCTCTCTTTCCATTAGGTAAAAGTTGAATTTTAATAGCCGCATGTTCTAAAGGAATTAAATGAGGTACTTTTTCAGGCCATTCTATGAAACACCAATTGCCAGAGTAAAAATATTCATCAATTCCCATGTCATAGGCTTCCATTTCATTGTTAATGCGATATAAATCAAAATGATAAATAATTTTTCCATCTTGGGCTTCATATTCATTGACTAAAGAAAAAGTTGGACTGCTAGAATGTTCTATAACTCCTAATTCTTTTACGAGTTCTTTAATCAGTGTGGTTTTACCCACGCCCATTTCAGCATGAAACGTAATTACTTTATTTAAATTAGGTAAAGCTAAAATTGCTTTCGCTACTTCATTAATTTCTTCTAAACCAAAAACTTTTGTCATGTTTAGGAATATTATTTAGGATTTAAAACAATACAAGGCACAATCATTTCTTCAAGGGAAATTCCACCATGTTGATAGGTATTTCTGTAATAGCTTACGTAATGGTTGAAATTGTTTACATAAGCCAAGAAATAGTCGCTTTTTGCAAAGATAAAAGAACTTGTCATATTGATGGCAGGTAACCCAATTTTTTTAGGATCTTTAACCGCATAAACGTCTTTGTCTTCATAGGTTAAGCTTCTTCCTGTTTTGTACCTTAAATTTAAACTAGTGTTTTTATCGCCAATCACTTTTGAAGGATTTTTACAGTTGATGGTTCCGTGATCTGTAGTGATGATTAGTTTAAATCCATTTTGTTGACCCAATTGAATCAATTCTAATAAGGGTGAGTTTTTAAACCAACTTAATGTTAACGAGCGGTAGGCTTTGTCATTCGAAGCTAGTTCTTTAACTACATCCATTTCTGTTTTTGCATGAGAAATCATATCAACAAAATTGTAAACAATGGTTGTTAAATCGTTGTTTTTTAAAGATTTAAAATTGTCAACTAGTTTTCTCCCGTCGCGTTGGTTCACGATTTTGTAATATTCTTGTTTGATGTTTAATCCTAATCGTTTGAGTTGTTCCTTTAAAAAATCTTCTTCATGCATGTTTTTGCCGCCTTCATCTGTATCGTTTTTCCAATATTGCGGATATTTTTTTTCCATTTCTACAGGTAATAAACCCGAAAAAATAGCATTTCTTGCGTACTGTGTTGCTGTAGGTAAAATAGAAAAATAACTCACTTCTTTTTCAGGCTTGTAGTGATTATATACAATGTTTTCAAAAACTTTCCATTGATCATAACGCAAATTGTCGATAACAATAAAGAGAATTGGTTTTTCCTTTTTGCGAATTTCAGGTGCCACCAATTCACCAAATAGTTTGTGTGAAAGAATGGGTTTGTTAGCTTTTTCTTCAAACCAATCTTCATAATTTCTTTCAATAAATTTTCCAAATTGTAAATTAGCCTCTGTTTTTTGACTTTCAAGTATGGAAATCATGTTTTGGTCTTCAATATTTTCAAGTTCTATTTCCCAGTACAACAGTTTTTTATAGAGTTCTATCCAATCTTCAAAGGAATTAACCATGGCCAGTTCCATAGCGATTTTTCGAAATTCTTTTTGGTAATCCAGTGTTGTTTTTTCAGATATTAATCGAGAATGATCTAAGTTTTTCTTTAAGCTCAGTAGAATCTGATTGGGGTTTACGGGTTTAATTAAGTAATCGGCAATTTTACTACCGATAGCTTCTTCCATAATGTATTCTTCCTCACTCTTAGTAATCATGATAACAGGAGTTGAAGATTTGTATTCTTTCATTTCTGCTAGTGTTTCTAAACCTGAAAGACCAGGCATATTTTCATCAAGGAAAACGATATCAAAATTTTCTTCTTTGAACAAATCAATAGCATCTTGACCATTATTACAAGTAGTTACAGCATAGTTTTTCTTTTCTAAAAACAAGATGTGTGGCTTCAATAAATCAATTTCGTCGTCTACCCAAAGGATTTTTATTTCATTCATGGTTTTACATTTTATTATTGCAAGGTACTACAGACAAACGTAAATTTTCTTAAAAATTGTGTAAATGTTTTATATTTGTTAAATAAATTTATTTTCAGTGCATTCGATAAACAAATTAAAAATACTTAATGATCCTATTTATGGGTTTATTACTATTCCTAATACACTAATTTACGATCTAATTCAGCATCCTTATTTTCAACGGTTGAGACGTATTGCTCAAATGGGAATGTCTTATTTGGTTTATCCAGGTGCGCATCATACTCGTTTTCATCATGCTTTAGGTTGTATGCATATTATGCAACAAGCAGTACAAACCTTGCGTTTTAAAGGAGTGGCTATCTCAAATGAAGAGGAAACGGCCTTGTATGTTACTATTTTATTACACGACATTGGTCATGGCCCTTTCAGTCATGCGTTGGAACACAGTGTAATTGAAGTGCATCATGAGGAATTATCTTTGTTGTTTATGGAACAGTTGAATAAGGAGTTTGATGGGCAATTGGGTTTAGCGATTCAAATTTTTAAAGGAGAGTACGCTAGAAAATTTATGTTGCAGTTGATTTCCAGTCAATTGGATATGGATCGGATGGATTATTTGAAGCGAGATAGTTTTTACACAGGTGTAAATGAAGGGAATATCAATAGTGAACGCTTAATTCAAATGCTTAATGTAAAAGATGATTATTTGGTTATGGAAGAAAAAGGCATTTATTCTATTGAAAAGTTCCTTATGGCCAGACGATTAATGTATTGGCAAGCGTATTTGCATAAGACTAGTGTGGTGGCTGAATTGACTTTAACTAAGATTTTGAAACGTGCTAAAGAATTGATAAATAGAGGAGAACAATTATTTGGAAGTCCGTTTTTATTATTCTTCATGAATCATAAATTTGATTTTAATACTATTGATAAAAATATATTAGATCAGTTTTCTAACTTAGATGATTATGACGTACTTGGGGCAATTAAGCAATGGCAATTTCATTCTGATTTTGTATTAAGTAGTTTGTGTAAAATGCTAATTCATAGACATTTGTTAAAGATTGAAATTACTGAGGATAAAATTCATAAAGAGAAATATTTAGAGTTGAAAGAAAAATATATTAAAGCCTATCGATTAGTTGAAAAAGATATCGATTATTTTGTGTTTAAAGGTAAGTTGAAAAACGAAGCATATAGTAGATCGAGTGAGCCCATTCGCATTTTAAAGAAGGATGGCACCATTGAAAATGTTGTAGAAGCTTCCGATCAGATGCATTTAAAGGCATTGTCTAAGCCAGTGACGAAATATTTTATTTGCTATCCAAAAGTAATTGATTAATTTAGAGATTCATTTTATTTTTATATTTTTGCCGAGATGAAATTTACAGCGCTACAAATTGCAGGCATTTTAGAAGGTGAAGTTGTTGGTAACCCTAATGCTGAAGTCTATAAATTAGCTAAAATTGAAGAAGGAACTCCAGGTTCATTAACTTTTTTGGCTAACCCTAAATATATACATTACATTTATTCTACCGAGGCATCCATTGCTATCGTTAATAAGTCATTTGAGCCAGAACAACCGGTAAAGACTACATTAATTAAAGTAGAAGATGCTTACCAATCCTTTTCAAAGTTATTGGAATACTACAATCAAATCAAGTTGATGAAATCAGGAATAGAGCAACCTTCTGTAATTTCGGAAGGTGTGGTTTATGGTACTGATTTGTACTTAGGTAGTTTTTGTTACGTTGGTCAAAATGTCAAAATTGGTAATAATGTAAAGATTTATCCAAATAGTTTCATTGGAGACAATGTGGTTATTGGTGATAATTGTGTTTTATTTGCGGGTGTTCGTGTTTATTCGGAATCAGTATTGGGTAATCATGTTGTTATTCACTCTGGAACTATTATAGGTTCAGATGGTTTTGGATTTGCCCCACAAGAGGATGGGAGTTATAAAAAAGTACCTCAAATAGGTAATGTTATTATAGAAGACAATGTTGAAATTGGTTCTTGTTCTACTATTGACCGAGCTACTTTAGGTTCAACGATCATTAGAAAAGGAGTAAAATTAGACAACCAAATTCAAGTAGCGCACAATGTTGAAATTGGTCAAAATACGGTAATTGCCTCTCAAACGGGAATTGCGGGTTCGACTAAAATTGGTAAAAATTGTATGATTGGTGGACAAGTGGGTATTGTCGGACATATCACTATTGGTGATAACGTTAAGATTCAAGCACAATCAGGTATTGCAAAATCATTGAAAGACGGTGAAGTGGTACAAGGAAGTCCAGCCTTTGCTTATGGTGATTTTGCTAAATCATTTATACATTTCAAGAATTTGCCTAAAATAATTAAAGATATTGAAGATTTAAAAAAGGAAAAATAAGGATACAATCATGGTCAAACAAACTACCATTGGACAAGAAATTTCCCTAACGGGTGTTGGATTACACACAGGTCAAAATGTAACGATGACGTTTAAACCAGCTCCTGTTAATAATGGAATAACTTTTGTTAGAGTCGATTTAGAAGGACAACCTATTATTGAAGCAGACGCTAATTATGTCGTAAATACACAACGAGGAACAAATTTAGAAAAATTAGGAGTGATGATTCAAACTCCAGAGCACGTTTTGGCAGCTGTAGTGGGGTGTGATGTAGATAATATTATCATCGAATTAGATGCCTCAGAGTTGCCTATAATGGATGGTTCTTCTAAATATTTTGTTGAAGCTATTGAAAAAGTAGGGGTTGTTGAACAAGATGCTCCGCGTAAAGTTTATATTGTAAAAGATGTTATTTCTTATACTGATGAAGCTTCAGGTAGCGAAATTACAGTAATTCCAAGTGATCATTATTGTGTGACAACTATGGTTGACTTTGGAACTAAAGTTTTAGGAACCCAAAACGCCACAATGAAAAGCATTTCGGAGTTTAAAACTGAAATTGCAGACTGTAGAACGTTTAGCTTTTTACATGAATTAGAAGCATTATTAAACAATGGATTAATAAAAGGAGGTGATTTAAACAATGCTATTGTTTATGTGGATAAAGAGATCTCTCCAGAAACTATGGAGAATTTAAAAAAAGCTTTTAATAAAGAAGAAATCTCAGTCAAACCTAATGGGGTATTAGACAATCTAACGTTACATTATCCAAATGAAGCTGCTCGTCATAAATTACTTGACGTTATTGGAGATTTATCTTTAATAGGTACTCGCATTCAAGGTAAAGTCATTGCTAACAAACCAGGTCATTTTGTTAATACACAGTTTGCTAAAAAGATTGCTAAAATTATCAAGATTGAGGAGCGTAACCAAGTTCCTTCTTATGATTTGAATAAAGAACCACTCATGGATATTCATGGCATCATGGGATTATTGCCTCATAGACCGCCTTTCTTGTTAGTGGATAAAATATTAGAATTATCAGAGTCTCATGTGGTAGGATTAAAAAATGTAACTATGAATGAGCCTTTCTTTGTAGGTCACTTTCCTGGTGCACCTGTAATGCCAGGGGTTTTACAAATTGAAGCAATGGCTCAAACGGGTGGTATTTTAATTTTGAGCACAGTTCCAGATCCTGAAAATTATTTGACCTATTTCATGAAAATAGATAATGTGAAATTTAAAAACAAAGTGTTGCCGGGCGATACGTTAATTTTTAAGTGTGATTTAATTTCTCCTATTCGAAGAGGAGTTTGTCACATGCAGGCTTATGCGTATGCTAATGGGAAGTTAGTTTCTGAAGCTGAATTAATGGCACAAATTGTTAAAGTTAAAAACGATTAATTATGAATCAACCTTTAGCCTATGTACATCCAGGAGCCAAAATTGCTCGAAATGTTGTAATCGATCCTTTTACTACTATACATAATAATGTTGAAATAGGAGAAGGAACTTGGATTGGTTCCAACGTAACCATAATGGAGGGAGCAAGAATTGGTAAAAATTGTAATATTTTCCCTGGAGCCGTTATTTCCGCTGTACCTCAAGATTTGAAATTTGGAGGCGAAGATTCTCTTGCTATTATTGGTGACAATACAACTATTAGAGAATGTGTTACAATCAATAGAGGTACAATTGCCTCGGGAAAAACAGTGATTGGTAAAAATTGTTTAATTATGGCTACAGCACATATTGCGCATGATTGTCATATTGGCGATAATGCTATTATTGTTAATAATGTAGCGTTAGCTGGACATGTTACTGTTGGTAATTTTGCTGTTATAGGTGGACTTGCAGCGGTGCATCAGTTCATTTCCATTGGAGATCATGCTATGATTTCTGGTGGAAGTTTAGTTCGTAAAGATGTTCCTCCTTTCACAAAAGCAGCCAAAGAGCCCTTGTCTTATGTAGGTATTAACTCTGTAGGTTTAAGAAGGAGAGGTTTTACCACAGAGAAAATTAGAGAAATACAAGATATTTATAGAATTTTATATCAAAAAAATTACAATACAACACAAGCTTTGAGTATTATTGAAGCAGAAATGGAAGCTACTCCTGAACGTGACGATATTATTCAGTTTATTCGTAATTCTTCAAGAGGAATTATGAAAGGCTACACCGGAAGTACTTTATAAAATCAATCATATAATTAAATATTTTTAAAATGGCTACAACATCAGATATCAAAAACGGGTTATGTATTAAATTTAACCATGATATTTATAAAATTGTTGAATTCTTACACGTAAAACCAGGAAAAGGTCCAGCTTTCGTAAGAACTAAACTAAAATCATTAACTAATGGAAAAGTTTTAGATAATACTTTTTCTGCAGGACATAAGATTGAAACAGTTCGTGTTGAAACACATACTTTTCAATATTTATACAATGAAGGTGTGGATTTTCACTTCATGAATACGGAGACTTTTGAACAAATTACATTAAATAGAGATGTTCTAGATGCTCCAGATTTGTTAAAGGAAGGAACGAATGTAATGGTTCAAATCAATACAGAAACCGATATGCCATTAGCTGTTGATATGCCTGCTAATATTATTTTAGAGGTTACTTATGCTGAACCTGGAGTAAAGGGAAATACAGCTACCAATGCTACTAAGCCAGCAACAGTTGAAACTGGGGCTACTGTAAATGTGCCTTTGTTTATCAATGAAGGTGATAAAATTAAAATCGATACGGCTACAGGAAAGTACATGGAGCGAGTATAGTTAAAATTATAAAAATAGTGAATGATTAAGGTTATTCACTATTTTTATTTGATATAAATTCAACGAATGAAGTTTTCAAGAATACATCAATTAAAAGAAATCGCTGATCTATTGTCTTGTGCCTATGTAGGTCCTGCAGATTTTCCTATTTCAGGAATGAATGAAATCCACGTGGTAGAACCGGGAGATATTGTTTTTGTGGATCATCCTAAATATTATGATAAAGCATTACAGTCAGCAGCAACCATAGTTTTAATTAACAAAGAGGTTTCTTGCCCTGAGGGGAAAGCATTGTTAATATCAGATGACCCTTTTAGAGACTTCAATGTTCTAACTCGACATTTTAAACCTTTTGTTTCTGCCCATGTCGCTATTTCTGCCACAGCTACAATAGGTGAACAAACAGTTATTCAACCTAATTGTTTTATAGGTAATCATGTTACTATAGGCAAAAATTGTCTTATTCATGCTAATGTTACTATTTATGACCATTGTGTCATAGGAGATGATGTGGTAATTCAATCAGGTACTATCATAGGGGCAGATGCTTTCTATTACAAAAAACGTCCCGAAGGTTTTGATCAATTATTATCTGGTGGTCGAGTGGTTATCGAAGATCGAGTTGGAATAGGGGCATTATGTACTATTGATCGAGGGGTTACAGGTGATACTACAATTGGTGCAGGAACTAAACTAGATAATCAAGTTCATGTTGGTCATGATACCGTTATTGGTCAAAAATGTTTAATTGCAGCTCAAACAGGTATTGCAGGTTGTGTAATTATTGAAGACGAAGTAACGCTTTGGGGGCAAGTAGGTACTACTAGTGGTATTACCATTGGTTCAAAAGCAGTAATTTTAGGACAAACAGGAGTAACAAAGTCTATTGAAGGAGGTAAAACCTATTTTGGTACACCGATAGAAGAATCTAGAGAGAAATTAAAACAGCTTGCTAACATCAAAAAAATTCCATCGATTATAGAAAAATTAAAATAATGACTGCTAAAGAGATTATCCTAGAAATTTATCAAAATGATGGTTTAAGAAATCGTTCTTTCTTAGATCAGGTATTACATCCCGATGTTGTTATGGAATGGCAAAGTTCTTCAGATTTCAACTTACTAACTAAAAAAGATATTTTAGATTTAGCGGATGAATTAATGAAAAATTATGCCGATTCTACCATAGAAATAAAATATTTATTAGAAGAAGAAGGAAAGGTTTGTATTGCATATAATCACTATGCCACATCTATTGAAAACACTACTCAATTTCAATTAGTAGCTCGGTTTATTACCGTTTGGGAATTTGTTGATGATCAAATTTTAAAAGGATACCAAATTAGCAAACCTACTTAAAAAAAGATAGAAAAAAATGCCATTATTTCTATCAAAAAACTTACTTTTGCTCAACATTATAAAAAAATAACATCATGAGTGTTTTAGTTAATAAAAATTCAAAAATAATCGTTCAAGGTTTTACTGGGAGTGAAGGAACATTCCACGCTTCACAAATGATTGAATATGGAACCAATGTTGTAGGTGGTGTAACTCCAGGTAAAGGAGGTTCTACTCATTTAGATAGACCTGTTTTTAATACTGTTAAAGATGCTGTAGAGCAAGCAGGAGCTGATACATCAATTATTTTTGTTCCGCCTGCATTTGCTGCTGACGCTATCATGGAAGCTGCTGATGCTGGAATCAAAGTAATCATTTGTATCACTGAAGGTATTCCTGTTTCTGATATGATTAAAGCTTATGATTATATTAAAGGTAAAGATTGCCGTTTAGTTGGTCCTAACTGTCCAGGAGTAATTACTCCAGAAGAAGCTAAAGTTGGTATTATGCCAGGTTTTGTTTTCAAAAAAGGGAAAGTTGGTATTGTTTCTAAGTCAGGAACTTTAACGTATGAAGCAGCAGATCAAGTGGTACGTCAAGGTTTTGGTATTACTACGGCTATTGGTATTGGTGGTGACCCTATTATTGGTACTACAACTAAAGAAGCCGTTGAATTATTAATGAATGATCCTGAAACAGAATTAATCATTATGATTGGTGAAATCGGTGGTCAGTTAGAAGCTGATGCTGCAAAATGGATTAAGGCAGATGGTAACAAAAAGCCAGTAGTTGGATTCATCGCTGGTGAAACAGCACCAAAAGGAAGAACAATGGGTCACGCAGGTGCTATTGTAGGTGGTGCAGATGATACAGCTGAAGCTAAAAAGCGTATCATGAGAGAAAATGGAATTCATGTAGTTGACTCTCCTGCTGAAATAGGTAAAAAAGTAAAAGAGATTTTAGGATAATTTTCTTAATCAATCATAACAGTAAAGCTCCATCGGTTTTGACTTGATGGAGCTTTTTTTAATTTATAAATTATGTATCAAGAATTAAAAACATTTAAAAACACCAACTCTTTTCAATATACTACAGCCGATCAATTAGATTTGGTTTGTAATGCACCGGCACATGCTGCTGGTTTATTTTTAGTATTTGATGTAAAAGAGGACACTAAAGAATTAATCATGGTGGGTTCAACAGGAACTATTCAAAATAATGGGACTTTAAAAGCAAAATCTGGTCTTTTTGACAAAATTGTTAATGGCAGTCAATTTACCAAATCAGCAAGAAAGTTTTCTTGGCCTACCCAAATGAAAAAAGAGGGAATAACTACATTAGAGGTTATTTGGTTTGAAACCTTTACGGATGAAAAAAAAATAATACCTACTTACTTGGAAGGACAAGTATTGCAGCATTTTTTTGATGAAAATGGCGTTTTGCCTAGATGGAATGTAGCTTTTTAACAAGCTCTTCTAAATAAAAAACTTCCCTAGGATTCATTCTTAGGGAAGTTTTTTTATGAATTAATTTCTGTCTTACTTCTTAATTATTTTTTGTATTAACTGTTGGTCATTAGCATCTTTTATTTCTAATAAATAAATTCCAGCAGCTAAATTACCCAAGTTAAGTTGGTTATGTGCTTCAAACTCATTCTTATGAATTATTTTATTTCCAAGCATGTCATAAACCATTAGTGATTGAAGAGTTTGATTTTCTTGTACATCTATGTTTATTATATCCGATGTTGGATTTGGATAGATTTTGATTGCATCTAGGTTAAAACTAGAACTTGCTAAGAATGATACAAATTCCGTAGTAAACGTATTAGTTATGATTGCAGGATTATAGTCAAAATAGATCGAGGCATTATTTGGTATAATGTCCCCAATAGCAAAACCTGCTTTAGGTTTAATTTTAAATGTAATGTATCCTTTACCAATCATTGTATTAGGAACAGATACGGGTAGTTGTATATTTTCGAATCTCCAATTTAAATTTTTACTGATTCTATCTAAAGTATAAGGATGACTCGCACTGATCATTTCTAATGTTGTTTCATCCAATTGGTTGTTTAGTACATCATTCACTCTGATATTAATAGCAGCAGCGTTACCAGTATTTTCAAAACGGATTGTATAGAACAAATAATCATTTGAAGTAAAATTAGAATAAACAATTTGAGGTCCATGTGCTTCCATTTTGTCGTTTGGATCATAGGCATTTACTACAATTTGATTTACTGTACTAGTATTGTTAATTGGTACTAAATCGCCTACTAACGGTTCAATTGTTGCACTACTTATTAAATAATCTCCGGCATTAACAGTAGGTAAAGCTGGCACACTCATTATTACATCAATGGTTCTTACTTCAAATGGAAGTAAGTTGGTAAAGTTATAAGTAAATCCAGTTGCAGTTGCAGTTGTTGCAGGATTAGTTGAAGTAACAGTTGTTGCTGTTGGTTTCGTGAACGTAACTGTTCCATTGCTTACTATTTGGTTACTTAAGTTGGCATAAACTAGTTTATTGAAGTAGTTGAAACCTGGTCTTGGTAAATTTGCAGGTATAACAGTAACGGCTAAATCATTGTATGCATTTGTTGCTACTACAGGGAAATAATAAGTTGTCATTCCAGCCGCAGGGTGTATCGCTGTATAATTTGCTGGATTTACTGTATAATTTGCGGCATAGTTTGTATTGATGGTGTAATTTACATTATATGAATTTGTTGCTACATTATCATATACATAAGCTACTCCAAGTGGTGAAGTGATGTTGTGAATTGTACCGTCATTGTTTTTCTCGTAGTGGAATTCTCCTAATGGGAAGTTGGGTTCACCAGCATCTTTTACACCGTTGGTATTGTTGTCCAAGAATGCATTAAATGTAAATCCAGTACAATTGATAATACCAGTAGAAGAAGGCATGCTATTAATGGTAATAAATCCAGGTTGATTTGAGAAATTCGTTACCATTAGTAGGTAATATTGCCCAGCGACTGCATTAGTGATGAATGGATATTCCGTTGCAGCAGTAGAGTAGCTACAGCTTACAATATTAGCAGATCCATAGGAACTACAACCCGAAATCGGAGAACTAAATGGACCATAAATAATATAATCAACATCTAAATTATTATACAATGGGGCATTGTTACCTTGAGTTATTTGTAAGTTGATGTTTCCTGATTGACTAATTGGTAAGTAAAACCAAGTCGCATTAGGAGTAGTTCCTAAACATCCAGCATTTCCAGAGTTAGCTAAGTTAACCGTATTTACAAAAGGAACTCCTATTGAATTACATAAAGTATTTGCATTACTACAACTTGAGGCTACATTACAATTTAATTGTGTAAATAGCACTCTGCTGAAAATATTATCACAACCGTTGGTTATATGTTCTCTTATATAGATGGTCGAGGAACTTACAGAAGTAGGTAAAATAAAATTAGTAGGATTAACAATTGGGTTTACATTGTTTTGAGCATCAGCTAAACTACCATGGTAAGTTAATGGATTTATAGTGCTTATTAGCGCTTGTGATGTTGTTAAATCATAGCTTATTTGTCCATTACTATCATTGTCACATTGTGTCATGTGTGGTAAAGCTCCTTGATTTTGATAGTTTAAAGCTTGTACAGTAAATACTTTGATTTGTGCAATTGTTCCAGTAGAAATATCTGTAATTCTAGCATAAATAGTAGCAGTTCCTAATGGCATACAAAAAGGAGTAGCTAATGGGAGTGTATTGTTAGTTGCATCATTTAATGAAGAAAAATAATTTATCGAATACTGATTTGGATTTGCATTACCTAATATTGGTGCATTATTAGTAGTTAAATCAAAACAAGCAATTCCATTTGGTCCAACACAATTTGTTAAATTTTGTGGTTCACCTAAATTATTCGTACAAGAAAGAGTATTAAATGTAATAGCACTTGTTAATGCACTAGGATTATTTGCCGTGTTACAAACGGAAGACAATTGAACCGTGTAAGTTGTATCACAATTTAGACCAGTTAAAACAAAAGGACTTGATTGCGCTATTAAGTTTCCTCCAACAGTTGTACCATTCACACCAATTAATAATTGGTAATATTGAGCCGATGAAGCCGTATTCCAACTAATAACCGCAGAGGTATTAGTAATGTTAGTTACAGTTACTCCAGCTGGTGGCAAACATGTTTGAGCATGAGTTAGAGTAACACTAAATAGGCTTAAAAAAAATAAGAGTGTAATTT
>NZ_JAGKWP010000063.1 GCF_021151785.1 Flavobacterium sp. | reverse complement strand
ATAAAAAACACCTCAAAAAAATTAAATTTTTGAAGTGTTGATGTTATTTGTGTTAAAAAACTAATTAATCATTAAGTTTTAAAACTGCCATAAATGCTTCTTGAGGGATTTCTACATTACCAACTTGACGCATACGTTTTTTACCTTTTTTCTGTTTCTCTAATAATTTTCGCTTACGAGAAATATCACCACCGTAACATTTAGCTGTTACATCTTTTCTTAATGCTTTGATCGTTTCACGAGCAATAATTTTTGCTCCGATTGAGGCCTGAATGGGAATTTCAAACTGTTGACGAGGAATTAATTCTTTCAATTTCTCACACATTTTCTTTCCAATATTATATGCGTTATCTGCGTGAATTAATGCTGATAATGCATCTAATTGATTCGCATTTAACAAGATGTCCATTTTTACTAATTTTGATTCGCGCATACCAATTGGATGGTAATCAAAAGAGGCGTAACCTTTAGAAACTGTTTTTAAACGATCATAGAAATCAAATACAATTTCTGCTAAAGGCATATCAAAATTCAACTCAACACGTTCAGGTGTTAAATACGTTTGATTTGTAATTTGACCACGCTTTTCAATACATAAACTCATTACATTACCAACAAAATCGGACTTGGTAATAATCGTTGCTTTTATATATGGTTCTTCTACTCGATCTAATTTAGTAGCATCTGGTAAATCACTTGGGTTATTTACAATGATAGGTGTATCAGGTTCTTTTTTTGTATAAGCCAAGTAAGATACGTTGGGAACAGTAGTAATTACTGTCATGTTAAATTCTCGTTCTAGACGCTCTTGAATAATTTCCATGTGTAACATCCCTAAGAACCCACATCGGAAACCAAATCCTAAAGCAGCCGAACTTTCTGCAGCAAATACCAATGAAGCATCATTTAACTGCAATTTTTCCATTGAAGCTCTTAATTCTTCATAGTCTTCCGTGTCTACTGGATAAATACCTGCAAATACCATTGGCTTCACATCTTCAAATCCAGAAACCATGTTTTTTGTAGGGTTTACTGCATCTGTAATTGTATCTCCTACTTTTACTTCTTTGGCTTCTTTAATTCCTGAAATTAAATAACCCACATCTCCAGTTGAAACAACACTTTTGGGTACTTGGTTTAATTTTAATGTCCCTACTTCATCCGCATAGTATTCTTTACCAGTAGCCATAAATTTAATTTTCTGACCTTTTTTAATTTCACCGTTTACCACACGGAAAATTACCTCAATTCCTCGGAAAGGATTATAATGTGAGTCAAAAATTAAGGCTTGTAGCGGCTCTTCTTTTTCACCTTTTGGAGCGGGTATTTTTTCTACAATTGCTTCTAAAATCTTATCTACACCAAAACCAGTTTTTCCTGAAGCATGAATAATATCCTCTAAATCACATCCTAATAAATCAATAATATCATCGCTTACTTCTTCAGGATTTGCAGAAGGTAAATCTACTTTATTCAACACCGGAATGATTTCTAAATCATTTTCTAATGCCAAATATAAATTTGAAATCGTTTGTGCTTGAATACTCTGTGCCGCATCTACAATCAACAAAGCACCTTCACAAGCTGCAATAGAACGCGATACTTCATAAGAGAAGTCTACATGTCCTGGAGTGTCAATTAAATTTAGAATATATTGTTCTCCTTTATAGGTATACTCCATTTGGATAGCATGACTTTTGATGGTAATCCCACGTTCACGCTCCAAGTCCATATTATCTAATAATTGTGCTTTTTCTTCACGAGCTGTAACGGTTTGTGTAGCCCCCAAAAGACGGTCGGCTAATGTACTTTTCCCGTGATCAATATGTGCAATAATGCAAAAATTTCTAATGTGTTTCATGTTCAATTTCAACTTCAAAATTCAAACTCAATTTTTGAAATTCATTCTTTCAAACTTAAAAATTTCAAATACTTTGAGTTACATTCTTTTCTAATCTGCAAATATAGTCGAAATTAGTGAGTTTTTGAAAATAAAATTTTGTTCTAAAAGTCATCAATTCAGTAGCTCTAAAGATTTCAAATTAAAACTCAAACTTTAATTGCACCACAACATTTTTCTTTTGACTGGTATTTAAGTTGTTCAAAGAAATCCCCAATAACCGAACAGAATCTTTTAAGCGATCTTGGTAAAGTAGTTCTTTTGCAGTTTCTAAAATCAGACTTTTATCAGCAATGAAATAAGGCAAGGTTTTACTGCGAGTTTGTTGTGTAAAATCAGAATACTTGATTTTTAGTGTTATGGTTTTTCCTGAAATTTTATACTTCTTGATTCGTCGTTCAATCTCGGAAGCAATATTTTCCAAACGCTCTTCCATGTATATTTCTGACGATAAGTTTTCATTAAAAGTGCGTTCAGCTCCAATAGATTTCATTTGTCTGTTTGGTTTCACCTGACTGTAACTAATTCCTCTTGACAAATTATAAAAAGATTGCCCACTATTACCAAAATGATGTTCTAAATATTCTAGCGATTTACTTTTTAAATCCAAACCCGTGTATATTCCTAATTGATACATTTTTTCAGCAGTAACTTTTCCTATACCATAAAATTTCTTCACATCTAACACTTCAATAAAGGCTTCTACCTCATCTGGATTTACTGTTTTTTGTCCGTTTGGTTTGTTATAATCACTAGCAATTTTAGCCACAAATTTATTAACGGAAATACCAGCAGAAGCTGTTAAACCTGTTTTGTCAAAAATCTTTTGTCTAATTTCCTTAGCAATTAATGTAGCACTAGGGTTTCCTTTCTTGTTCTCTGTTACATCTAGATAAGCCTCGTCAAGCGATAAGGGTTCAACTAAATCTGTATATTCTAAAAAAACAGCTCGAATTTGCTTTGAAATTTCTTTGTAACGATCAAATCGCGGACGAACAAAAATCAATTCTGGACACAAACGAGCAGCTTGGACACCACTCATCGCGCTTTTTACTCCAAATTTTCGTGCTTCATAACTAGCCGCGCTAACCACACCTCTTACTTCACTACCCCCAACAGCAATAGGTTTACCTTTTAGTTCGGGATGATCCAACTGTTCAACAGATGCATAAAAAGCATCCATGTCAATGTGAATTATTTTTCGAATGGGTAGCACTTCCATAATCCACAAATTTCTAAAAAATGTAATATAAAATCTGATTTTTTTTAATTTTTTCCGTTATTTTGATTTTTAGATTCTACATTTATGCAAGAAATAGAACGTAAATTTTTAATTACATCTACCGCTTTCAAGCAAGAAGCAACCGTGTCACAAAAAATAGTTCAAGGCTATTTAAACAGTCACCCTGAAAGAACCGTTAGGGTTCGAATTAAAAATGAAAAAGGATATATTACGATAAAAGGTAAAGGTGATAAAACTGGAACCACTCGTTTTGAATGGGAAAAAGAAATTTCACTTGAAGAAGCCCAAGCACTAATTCAACTTTGTGAATTGGGTGTTATTGATAAAACACGTTATTTAATTCCTAAAGGAAACCATATGTTTGAAGTAGATGTTTTTGAAGGAGAAAATAAAGGACTGATTTTAGCAGAGATAGAACTTTCAAAGGTTAATGACGTATTTGAAAAACCAGATTGGTTAGGTTTGGAAGTGACCAATGATGAAAGATATTACAATGCATATTTAAGCAAAAAGCCTTTTACGAGTTGGTAAAAGGCTTTTTACTTATTTTTTTACAATCTCTAAATCTACTTCTATATGTCCACCATAAGCATTTGGAGCAATCATCATAAATGCTTTTCGAGTTAAATCGATATGTTTTGTTTTTGAAAACGGACCTCTATCTGTAACCGTTACATATACTGATTTTTTTGTTTTTACACTCGTTACTTTAAGTTTTGTCCCAAAAGGTAGTTTTCTGTGGGCACAAGTCATTCCATTATTATTAAATTTTATGCCACTTGCTGTTCTTCTTCCATTAAACCTATTAGCATAATAAGAAGCGTGTGCTCCCTTATGGTACATTTCTAATTTTTCAATTTTCAATGTATCCTTCTTAATGGTGTCTACAATCTTAACAGCGGGTTTTTGCTGATTAGGATCTACTTTAATCTTATCTTTTTGATAAAAAAAGAGTAAAATCAAAGGAAGAAAGTATATCCATTTTTTCATAAGCTATTGTTTTGGGAAAGCACTGCTTCCAAGTTAAACAGAACAAGTTTTTGCAAAAACTATACCACTATTTGGCTAGCCATAAACTCCATGGAATTCTTGACAATAATAACACCAAACCTATGGCATACAAATAAGCAATTTTTTTAAACTTCCCATTGCTACTATCTTCTTTCTTGTGTTTAGACCAACCGATTGTTATTAAAACAATAGCAATAATATTTACTAATGGATGCTCTACTGCTGTTAATCGCATAGCTGAATTTGACATTTGGCTCATTGCCTCTTTTCCTAATGGAGAAGTAAACCAAAGAATCAATCCAACCACTAGTTGAACATGAGAAAAAATAAGTGCAATCAAAGCAAAACTTCTGTCTTTCTTTTCAAAATTTCTTTTAGCCGACAAACCTAAAAATGAATTAATAATAGCAATTACTAATGCTGCTAAAACAACATAAGCTAAGGTAGAGTGAATACTTTGTAACATAGTTTAATTTTTTAGTGAAAAACAAACTTACACAATTTTATCTAAATTTCAGTCATTAGTAACTAATTTAGATTTGCCTTGTCACACGTTTTCATGAACAAAAGTATATATTTTATTAGGGGTTACACAATAATGAAGCTGTTGATCAAATTCAAAAACATCTTCAATTTTCGGTTCTGCCTCAAAAAAAGAAAGCCCAACTTTTAATGTTCCTGGTTTAGATGCAGCTAAAAATAAATCATAAAACCCTTTTCCATACCCCACTCTATTTCCGTTGGTATCAAATGCTAATAACGGAACAAAAATTACATCAATTTTTGACACTGGAACTTCTAATCCGTCTACAGGCTCAGGAATATGATATTCATTTTTTCTAATTTTAGTAGCATCTGTTAATAAATAATGCGTCATTTTCCGGGTATTAAAATCAGATCTTGAAACCACAATTTCTTTATCTTTTCCAGCTAAAATTTGCAAAACATATTCGGTATTAATTTCCTTTTGCTCTACAATTGATAAAAACAAATGATAATACGTTTTATCCCAAATTGGTAAACTAAGTAATTGATTAGCTATTTGTAAACTCAATTCTTCTATTTCCTCTTCTCTTAATTGTTCTCTTAATTGTTTATATTTTAATCGTAGGGTTTTCTTATTCATGTTTAGACGCTTTTAATTCGTCTATAAAATTAGTCAAATGTTCAACTTCAACGTGATCCATCAGCACAATTTTGTACCATTTATTATTTTCATTATGTTCTTGTGGCACTAAGGTATATTTATGAGCTAATTCATCAGGAATGAAAGAGGCTTTAATTGTCACAATATTCATATACGGACAACTGTAATATTCTATTCCTAATGCATCCAATTCTTTTCGTAAAAATTGTGTTCGCATCATTAAAATGCTAATTTTTTCATACCAAGCATATGGCCCGTAGGTGAACAATATCATCCAAACTGCTACAGCATTAGCACCAGATCGACTTCCACAAAGCGTAACATCCATGCCTTCAACATACGCTGCTTCTTGCGTTAATACATTTTCAATTAGTCCTTTTCGGCAAATAAAAACACCTGTCCCATAGGGCGCCTGTAGCATTTTATGCGCATCTATGGTAATCGAACTAATTTTTGGGTTTTCAAAATTAATGGTAGATGCTGGGTTACTAAACGGATATACAAATCCGCCATAAGCTCCATCAATATGTAATCTATATGTTAATTCATGTTTTTCTAAAACTGTAATATAGTCTTCAGGATTATCCACCGAACCAAACATAGTTGTTCCCATGTTAGAAACTGCAATAAAATAACGTACACCTCTTTTATTGGCTTCCATCACTAGATGTTCTAATTGAACTTTATCAATGGCTCTAGTATTGAAATCAACAGGAATGCTAATCCATTCAATTTGTAATAAATTGGACGCTTTAGCAATAGAATAATGTGTGTCTTCAGTTGCTAAAATAGCTATTTGATTTAATTTAGCCTGAAACTTATTAAAGAAGTAATTTCTAAAAACCCAAATAGCTTGAATATTTGCTTCAGTTCCTCCTGGAGCTATATAACCATCATAGTCGTTAGGCTTTGATTTAAAAACATCAACAGCAAGAACATTTAAAACTTCACGTTCAATTTCTTGAGTACCACTAAAAGCACCTTCAGAAGTTCCTAGTGTGTGACACCCAATATTATTAGGATTAGCAACATAGGTTCTAATAGTAGGTGCATCTCTTAAAAAAGGGGCTTCCTCATAAAACACTTTACTATCTAATCGAGAAGCTGGGTATCCGAGTGAAGCGTCTGTGGCAAAATTTACATTCTGTTGAAGCACTTCATCTATACGTTGTTGTCGTTGTGCGGGAGTTAACTTTTTCCAATACTGCATACCTATTAATTTTCAGCAAATCTATCGGTACGAGTTGAAAAAAAACATGATATTTGTTAGGTAAAAAAGATTGATTTATTCCAATTCTTTAGAAATGTGAAAAATAGCATCTCCTTGATAAACAATTGGAGCATCATTAACATTAATTAAGTAACCATTGTGTGGTGCTTTAACTTTGTGTTCAACTTTTCCAAAAGGATCTGAAATAGTCGCTAATAACTCTCCCTTTTTTACATGAGTACCCACTGCTTTTAGCCCATGGAACATACCCGAAAAATTCGCTCTAATCCAGTCTGATTTTTTGATATAAATTGTTGTATGAGCTTCCCTTGGTTTATGTTTGGAACCCAACATTTTTAAGTACTTTAAAAATCGTTTTGCCCCCTCTATTGCTTCTAAAGTTACATTTGCATTCATATCTAAAGATTTTCCTCCTTCAAACAGTAGCATTTTTGTACCCATATGATCACATGAGGTTCTAAATGAACCAGAAATATGATTAGAATACAAAGTAAAAGGCGCACCAAAAACATCAGATAGCTGTTTCAATTCCTCATTGTTAGGAACAATTCTTAATTGTGGCGCATTAAACCGTTGGGCTCCACCTGCATGAAAATCAATAGCATAATCCACATGCGGAATTATTTCTTGTAGAATATAATGTGCAAAACGACTGGCTAATGAACCTGTTTTACTACCAGGAAAAACTCGATTTAAGTCACGTCCATCAGGAAATTCTCGGGTTTGATTTACAAAACCAAAAATGTTAATAATAGGCATACAAATTATGGTTCCTCGTTTAGGTTTATTAATTTTTTGCACGATAAGTTGTCTTACGATTTCGGTGCCATTAATTTCATCGCCGTGTAAACCTGCACTAAACAATACGGTTGGCCCATCTAATTTGCTCCTTTCTACAATAATGGGTATTTGCAAATCTGTCATGGTATGCAATTTAGCAATCTGCATATGAATTGTTTTGCTTTCCCCAGGAAGAATCGTTTCATTGAAAATCGTTATTTCTTTGTGCATAGTAACGAGGTCTTTTTTGCGAATGTAATCATTTTTTAAAAACCATTCCTTTTTGTTACTTTTGTTATCCTATTTTGTGTTAACCAAACATAAAAATAGTTGATGAAAGAATGACTCCTTTAGAACTTCAAATTCAAACCTTACCAGACAGCCCCGGCGTTTATCAATACTATGATAAAGAAGGAAAAATTCTTTATGTAGGGAAAGCTAAAAATTTAAAAAAAAGAGTTCAGTCTTATTTTTCAAAAAACCATGATAACTATAAAACAGCTGTCTTAGTAAAAAAAATAGTAAGTATTAAACATATCGTTGTTCCTACAGAAACGGATGCATTATTGTTAGAAAACAATTTAATCAAAAAACTCCAGCCTAGGTACAATGTATTACTTAAAGACGATAAAACCTACCCTTGGATTTGCATCAAAAGAGAACCTTTTTCAAGGGTGTTTCCTACGCGAAAAATGGTAAAAGATGGTTCAGAATATTATGGCCCTTATACTAGTTTCAAAACTGTAAATACCTTATTAGAATTGATTAAAGAATTGTATCCTTTACGAACCTGCTCTTATGATTTATCTCATGGAAATATTGTTTCTGAAAAATACAAAGTATGCTTGGAATACCACATAGGTAATTGTAAAGGTCCTTGTGAAGGTTATGAAACTTTAGAAAATTACCAAAATCAAATTCAGGCTATTCGAGAAATTTTAAAGGGAAATTTCAAAGAGAGTTTAAAGGACTTTAAAAAATTAATGAGCAATTTAGCTTCTGATATGCGTTTTGAAGAAGCACAAAAAATAAAAGAAAAAATTGAGGTATTAGAAAATTACCAAGCTAAATCAACCATTTTAAACCCAAAAATTACTAATGTTGATGTTTTTTCAATTGTTTCTGACGAAAGTATGGCTTTTGTTAATTTCTTGCAAATTTCACATGGCGCTATCATTCGTTCACATACACTAGAATTAAAGAAAAAGTTAGATGAAACCGACGAAGAATTATTAGAACTAGCCATTATAGAAATACGTGAACGTTTTTATTTAACATCTAAAGAAATTATTGTTCCTTTTGAAATAGATCTCGGCGAAAACATCAAAGTTACGGTACCCAAGCTAGGAGATAAAAAAGAAATTCTGAATTTATCCGAACGCAATGCAAAACATTATCGTCTTGATCAACTGAAACAGATTAAAATTGTAGATCCAGACCGACATACTAATCGTATAATGGCTCAAATGAAGAAAGATTTACGATTATCCGTTGAGCCAAGACACATTGAATGTTTTGACAATTCTAACATACAGGGAACTAATCCTGTTTCTGCTTGTGTAGTTTTTAAAGATGGAAAACCTAGCAAAAAAGATTACCGCCATTTCAATATAAAAACCGTGGAAGGACCTAATGATTTTGCTTCCATGGAAGAGGTTGTGTATAGAAGATACAAAAGATTATTAGAAGAAAACCAGCCTCTACCACAACTAATTATCATTGATGGTGGTAAAGGTCAATTATCTTCTGCTCTAAAAAGTTTAGAAGATCTAGGCTTGAGAGGTAAAATTGCGATTATAGGTATAGCTAAACGTTTAGAAGAATTATTTTATCCAGATGACCCCATTCCGCTATACTTAGATAAAAAATCTGAAACCCTTAAAACAATTCAACATCTTCGAAATGAAGCCCATCGCTTTGGAATTACCCATCATCGTGATAAAAGAAGTAAATCGGCTTTACAAACAAGCATGGAGACCATTCCTGGAATTGGAGAAAAGACCATGATTACATTGATTAAACACTTCAAAAGTGTAAAAAGAATCAAAGAAGCTAGCGAAAAAGAAATTTCTGAAGTAATTGGACTTTCAAAAGCGAAAAAAATTTCCGACTTTTACAAAGAAATTAGTACTAATTCAAGTGAATAAAAAAAAATACTTTTATCCCATTTTTAATGCAAAACGACAAAAAACCTTTTTCGTTTGGTGTTTTCTATTACTTACACTTCCTCTAATCACAATAGGGCAAACAACTAATTCAGTTCCTAATCCACCTGGTCCTAAAATCGGACTAGTATTGAGTGGCGGTGGAGCTAAAGGATTAGCACATATTGGTGTTTTAAAAGTAATTGACTCATTGGGCATTAAAATAGATTACATAGGAGGCACTAGTATGGGTGCTATCATAGGTGGATTATATGCCTCTGGTTACAATGCAAAACAACTCGATTCAATTTTTACAACACTTGATGCAGATGCATTAATTCAAGATTATGTCCCAAGAGGTTCAAAATCTTTTTTTGAAAAAAGAAATGATGAGTTGTATGCAATTACCTTACCATTTAAGAAATTAAAATTGGAAACACCAAACGCCTTGTCAAAGGGAATGTATAATTATAATTTACTTTCTAAACTAACCTTTCATGTGAGGCATTTACGTGATTTCAATCGGTTACCTATCCCTTTTTTCTGTATGGCAACCGACATTGAAACAGGAGAAGAAATAATATTAAATAAAGGAATTTTAGCTCAAGCAATGGTTGCTAGTGGATCAATTCCTTCTTTATTTAACCCGATTGAAATAGAGGGTAGAATGTTAGTTGATGGTGGAGTAAAAAACAATTATCCTGTTGAAAACTTGAAAGCAATGGGAGCAGATATCATCATAGGTGTAGATGTTCAAGATGGACTAAAAAAGAAAGATGAACTGAAAGGCGTTTCAACAATTTTATTACAAATATCCAATTTTGGAACATTAGAAAAAATGCCTGAAAAAATTAAAAAAACAGACATTTACATAAAACCCAACATAACTGGATTTACTGTTTTATCATTTGACGAAGGAAAAACAATAATAAAAAATGGCGAAAATGCTGCTATCAAAGAATTATATAGATTAATCAACTTAAAAGATGATGTGTATCAAAAACCTAATTTAAGGGTAAAATCTGACACAATAGCCGTTACAAATATCAATTTTAATGTAACTAAAAACTATACTCGTTCATATCTTTTAGGAAAATTAAAAATCAAACCTAAATCAAAAGTTACTTACAAAAATCTAATAGATGGAATTCAAAACTTAAACTCAACTCAAAACTTTAGTGCTATCAAATATGCTTTTGAAAACAACAATTTAAATATAGACTTAAAAGAAAACAATGTTAACACTTTTTTAAAATTTGGGATTCGATATGATGATTTTCTTAAAAGTGCCGCGTTGATTAATATTACACAGAAAAAAATTATTTCTAAAAATGATTTGCTGTCATTAGATATTATTTTAGGTGATAATTTTAGATATGATTTGAATTATTTAATTGATAATGGATTTTATTGGAGTTTTGGAATAAATTCAAGTTTTATAACTTTTAATAGAAATGTGTCTACTGAATTAAGCACGTCTTTATTTAATAATATTAATTTAAAAACTATTAATCTAGACTATAGCTCTTTTAATAATCAAGCCTTCATACAAACCTTGTTTTCTAAAAGATTTACTATTGGGGGAGGAATTGAATGGCAGCATTTAAAAATTAAGACAGATAATTTAGCAAATGATATAGGTAAATTAGAAGACAGTGATTATCTATCTTTTTTTGGAAGTGTAACACACGACAGTTTCAATAAAAAATATTTTCCAACAAAAGGATGGTATCTCAAAGGAAACTTTAAAACTTATGTTTTTTCAACAGATTATACTAATAGTTTCGATAGATTCTCAATTGGTAAAATGGATATAGGAATAGTTGCAAGTCCAATAAAAAAATGGAGTGTATTAATACAAGCCGAAACAGGTTTTAAAATAGGAAGAAGTACAACCCCTTTTTTTGATTTTATTCTTGGAGGAACTACCGTTAGGGAAGTGAATAATTTTAGACCTTTTTATGGGTATAATTATTTAACAATATTAGGAAATAGCTTTATCAAGGCCAGTACCACTATTGATTATGAATTTTACAAAAAGAATCACTTTAACCTCTCTTACAATGCTGCCAATGTGGGAAGTTTTATTTTTGATGCCACAAAAAAATGGATTGACAAACCTAGTTTTACAGGCTTTGCTTTAGGCTATGGATTAGATTCTATTGTTGGTCCGATTGAATTAAAATACAGCTGGTCACCTGAATCAAAAAATAGTTATTTCTGGGTAAATGTTGGGTTTATTTTTTAATAAATACAAAAAATAAAGAATTAAATTAAAAAATCATATATTTGAGACCTTAAACTATTAACTATAACTATGTCAATTTGGAGAGTAAAACCTGTTTCTGCTTTTGAAGCAGACATGAAAAAAAGTCAATTAAAGAGGGTTCTTGGTAAATGGAGCCTTACTGCTATTGGTGTAGGAGCAATTATTGGTGGAGGAATTTTCGTTCTTACGGGAACTGGAGCTTACTATCATGCTGGCCCTGCATTAGCTGTTTCATTTATAATTGCAGGTATTGCCTGTGTTTTTGCCGCTTTGTGTTATTCAGAATTCGCTTCAATTTTACCTGTTGAAGGTTCTGCTTATGCTTATGCTTACGGAACGATTGGTGAAATTTTCGCTTGGATCATTGGTTGGGGATTAATTCTAGAATATGCCATGGGATCCATGACAGTAGCCGTTTCTTGGTCTGGATATTTCAACAAACTCCTTAAGTTATTTGGCCTCAAACTACCCGAATGGTTAACAACAGATCCTGCGAGCTACACAGGTGAAGGATTTTCAATGAATCTTCCTGCTTTTTTAATAGTTCTTTTTGTAATTTCTATCCTTATTAAAGGAACTAGTAGCGCAGCTAAAGCAAATAACTTTATTGTAATATTAAAAGTTTCTGCCGTATTATTCGTTATCATTGCTGGTGCTTTCTTTATCAATGCTGAAAATTGGGATCCTTTTATTCCTGCAGCGACTCAAATTGTAGAAAAAGAGACTACTCATAATGCCTATGGAGTAGCGGGAATAATATCGGGAGCAGCAGCTATTTTCTTTGCTTACGTAGGTTTTGATGCTGTATCTACTCAGGCTGGCGAAGCTGTTAACCCAAAAAAGGATGTTCCTTTTGCTATTATTGCTTCATTATTAATCTGTACAATATTATACATCTTAGTATCATTAGTATTAACAGGAATGATGAATTATCAAGATTTTAATCCCCTTGGAAAATATCCAGAAGCAATTAAAGCACCTGTTGCTTATGCTTTTGATATTGCAGGTCAAGGTTGGGCTGGATTTATAATCACTATTGCTGCTACTATTGGATTAATTTCCGTTTTAATGGTTATGATTATGGGGCAATCTAGAATTTTCTTAGGTATGTCTAAAGATGGTTTAATCCCATCTGTTTTCTCTAAAATTAACCCTATTTCTGGTACACCTCAAACGAACTTAATGATATTAGGAGGGTTTATAGCTATTGTAGCAGCCTTCACACCAATTAGTAAATTAGCCGACATGACTAGTTTTGGTACTCTGTTTGCCTTTACTATGGTTTGTATAGCTGTTTGGATTTTACGCGTAAAACAACCTCAATTAACCAGAACCTTTAAAGTTCCAGCTTTACCTGTTATCGCCATTTCAGGGATTTTAATCAATACTTACCTTATGATTAACTTAAGTGTAGAAGCACAAATGCTTTCATTAGGTTGGTTGGTGATTGGTATTATAGTTTATTTCCTGTATGGAAAACGAAATTCTAAATTAGAAAATCAAGAATAAAAATTTAAGCCACTTTTTTAGTGGCTTTTTTTATTTTTTTACGATATTTGTTGTAATAAATCATTTTATGCGACCTATTTTTAAAGATTTATTAGCTCACTTAAAATTCCTCATCAAGAGAAATCCTGAATGAGTGAATTAATGTGCCAATTAGACAATTCGTCAATTTGTTAATATTTTATTTTCGGCACTTTTATTGGCATTTGACACATTATTAATTTACACATTAAAATTATGCCTATTTATCATAAACTAGGGAAAATACCTCATAAACGCCACATTCAATTTAGAAAAGAAAATGGTGATTTATACTATGAGCAATTATTTGGCACTATTGGTTTCGACGGAATGTCAACCAACATGTATCATGAACACAGACCTACACAAGTTAAGGAGATAAAAAAACAATATAGTGTAGCACCTAAAATTGCAAAAGCAAACAATATTCAATCTTACAGATTAAGAGGATTTCAAGTAGATCCTCAAGATGATTTTCTAGAAAGTAGAAAAATCGTTTTGACAAATTCAGATTGTCATATTGTACTTGCTGCTCCAAGAAAATCAACCACTGATTATTTTTATAAAAACACCGATTCTGACGAAGTCATCTTCATTCACAAAGGAACAGGAAAATTAAGAACCATGTTAGGAAATCTAGATTTCAAATACGGAGATTATCTAGTAATTCCTCGTGGAATGATTTATAAAATAGATTTTGACACAGAAGATAATCGATTATTTATCGTTGAATCCAGAAGACCTGTTTATACTCCAAAACAATATAGAAATTGGTTTGGTCAATTATTAGAACATTCTCCTTTCTGTGAAAGAGACATTCGCAGACCTGAAGAATTAGAAACGTATGATGAAAAAGGAGAATTCTTAATTAAAATTAAGAAAAAAGATGAAATTTTTGACTTAGTTTATGCTACACACCCATTTGATGTTGTAGGCTACGACGGATTCAATTATCCTTATGCCTTTTCAATACATGATTTTGAACCAATAACAGGAAGAATTCATTTACCTCCTCCTATTCATCAAACATTTGAAACCGATGCTTTTGTAATCTGTTCATTTGTTCCAAGACTATATGACTATCACCCACAATCAATTCCTGCTCCATACAATCATAGTAACATAGATGCAGATGAAGTGTTGTACTACGTAGATGGTGATTTTATGAGTAGAAACGATATTGAAGCTGGTCATATTTCATTACATCCAGCAGGCATACCTCACGGTCCACACCCTGGAGCAGTAGAAAGAAGTATTGGGAAAACAGAAACTCAAGAATTAGCCGTTATGGTTGATACTTTTAAACCTTTAATGGTTACAGAAGAAGCAATGAAAATTGCAGATGAAAAATACTATCAATCTTGGTTAGAATAAACATTCTATTCCAAAGAATATGTTCAATAAAAACATTAATTAATTTAATTTGAAAAAAGATTAATTTTTCAAAATTTTTAAATTCAAAATTTATCATGAGTAACGAAATAAAATC
>NZ_JAGKWP010000062.1 GCF_021151785.1 Flavobacterium sp. | reverse complement strand
AAATTAATTCTATACAATTAATTAATTCGCGATTTAGATACATTGACGAAAATTTAAAAACACCAAAAGTTTTAGATTTTACCCACTTAAAAGGGCAATTAGATGATTTCTATATAAAAGGTTCAAATGTAACAGCTTATGCTTATCAATTGTCTTTTAAAGATCACAGAGGTTTAGTAATGAAGAACTTAACCACAGATTTTACTTATACCAAAAAAAATATTCTTTTAAATGAATTAGAGTTGATTACTGAAAATTCCTCATTCAAAGGAAGAACTGAATTACTTTATGATAGAAAGGATTTCAAAGATTTTAATAATAAAGTTGTTTTTGATTTAGATATTAAAGAAGGAAAAATAGCGAGTAATGATTTAAATTATTTTTATCCTGAATTTGGAAAAAATCAGAAATTTTACATTGATTCACGTATCAAGGGAACATTAAATAATTTGATATTTTCCAATCTAAAATTAAATGATTTAAGTGGAAATGAAGTTGTTGGGAAACTTCAAATAAAAAATATGTTTGGTAAAAAAAATCAACCTTTTTATTTAAAAGGCAATTTTGATCGTTTTTCAGCTAGTCAAGAGAGTGTTTCAAAGGTTTTACCAAGATTGTTAGGTAAAAACCTCCCTAAACAATTACAAAAATTAGGGAAAGTAGATTTGAAAGGAGACATAGAATTAACAGAACAATGGGTTGATGCCGATGTAGATTTATATTCTAAGTTAGGTCATGTAGATGCCGATTTTGTTCTCAACAACATGCATACTATTGATCGTGCCGATTATAAAGGTCAATTTTTACTTGATAATTTTGATTTAGGTTCTTTTTTAGATGAACAAAATTTAGGTAAAGCATCAGCAAATATTGAAGTAGACGGAAAAGGATTTACAAAGAAATATCTAAATACAAAGCTAATAGGTAATGTGAAAAGTATTCGATTTAACGGCTATACTTATCAAAATATTAATGTTGATGGTACTATGAAAATGCCTTATTTTAAAGGTTTATTAGCTAGTAACGATCCAAATTTGAAATTGACCTTTAATGGATTAATTGATTTAAGCAAAAAGAAGCGGGAATATGATTTTGATGTTAAAATTGAATATGCTAATCTTAGAAAAATTAATCTTTATAAGAGAGATTCTTTATCTGAGTTTTCTGGAAACATTAAAATCAAAGCTTTAGGAAATTCTTTTGACGACTTAGCTGGAACTATTGATCTTGAAAAGATTACTTATAACAATCAAAATAATCATTATTTTTTTGAAAATGCTCATGTAACTTCTGTTTTTGATGCTGATAATTTACGAACAATTACACTTACTTCTTCTGATATGATCTCTGGTAGAATTGTAGGAAAGTATAAAGTAAATCAAATTAGAAAAATTGTTGAAAATGCAGTTGGAAGTTTGTATGCCAATTATTCGCCACATATTTTGCAAAGAAATCAGTTTTTAGACTTCGATTTTACGATTTACAATAAAATTTTAGAAGTATTTTATCCAGAAGTTCAAATTGCTGAAAATACATTTGCAAGAGGAAAAATTAATGCTGATGCAGGTTTATTTCAGTTTGATTTTAAATCGCCTTTGATTGATGCCTTTGGAAATAAATTTAATAATATTAATATCGATATTGATAATAAAAATCCATTATATAACACTTATATTCAGTTAGATAGTATAAATACGGATAGTTATACAGTTTCAGATTTTAATTTGATTAATTTAACGATGAATGATACTCTCTTTGTTCGAACTGAATTTAAAGGAGGTCCCAAAAAACAGGATACTTATGATTTAAACTTATATCACACTATAGACGAAAATAAACAATCTGTGGTTGGTTTTAAAAAATCTGATATAACATTTAAAAAGTATCAATGGTTTATTAATGAGCAAGATACAGATGACAATAAAATTACTTTTGATAAAAAATTTAAAGACTTTAATTTCAATAAATTAACACTTTCTCATAATGATCAATTTATCGATTTTAGAGGTGTTATGAAAGATTCTACTTTTAAAGATTTTACGTTAACTTTTGATAATGTAGATTTAGCAAAAGTTACACCTGAGTTAGATAATTTAACTTTTGGAGGACAAGTAAATGGAACAGTAACTTACAAACAAAATAAGAATATTTTTGATCCGTCTACAAATTTGAAAGTAGATAGTTTAGTAGTCAATGAAATTGCATTAGGTGATTTAAAGTTAAATGTCTCTGGAGATGAGAGTTTTAGAAAATTCAATGTAAATGCTAATTTACTGAATGAAGAGAATGAAACTTTTTATACTTCTGGAATAGTTGAATTTATAAACCAAAAACCAATATTGTCTTTAGATGCAGGTTTTCAAAGTTTTAATATAGCACCAATTGGAGGTTTTTTAAAAGGAATTGTTGATAATGTTAGAGGTTTTGCTTCCGGTAGAGCCAATATCGTTGGTCCATTAGAAGATCCAGAAATTGATGGAGTGCTGTATCTAAATAATGCAGGACTTAAAGTTCCATATTTAAATGTAGATTATAATTTTGATAAAAATTCTATTATTGATTTAACAGAAGAACAATTCATTTTTAGAAATATAAATGTTGAAGATGTTAATGAAAAGACAAGAGGTGTTTTAAGTGGAAATATTAAACATAATAAATTAGAGGATTGGGAAATGAATTTGAAGATTGCTTCTGATCGTTTATTAGTTTTAGATACTAAAGACTCTGATGATACATATTACTACGGAAAAGCTTATTTTGATGGATACGCTACAGTAAAGGGACCAGTAGAAACTCTAGTTATTGAAGCAAATGGTAAATCTGCTAAAGGTACTTCAATCAAAATTCCAGTCAATGATTCAGAAACAGTTGGAGATGAAAGTTATTTACATTTTTTAACTAATGAAGAAAAATATGGTTTAAAGAAAGGAGCAAAACCATCAAGAACTTATCAAGGAATTGATCTGAATTTTAACTTTGATATTACTAGAGATGCAGAGATTGAAGTTATATTAAATCGAGAAACAGGTCATTCCATGAAAGGTAGAGGTGAAGGTTCCATAAATATGAATATTAATACACTTGGAAAATTCAATATGACAGGAGATTATCAAGTGTATGATGGTAAATATCTATTTCGATATGGAAATTTAATTAACAAAGATTTTAAAGTTAAAGAAGGAGGTACTATTCGATGGGATGGTGATCCATTAGGAGCTGTTCTTGATTTAGAGGCAGTTTACGTTACACAAGCTAATCCTGGCGTATTAGTTGAAAGTTCTACAATTAATAAAAAGGTACCAACAGAAGTTGTTATTGCTATTAACGGAGATTTAAGTAATCCTCAATCTGATTTTAATATCAATTTTCCAACGGTTCAATCTTCATTGAAAAGTGAAATAGATTATCGCCTGCAAGATAAAGATACCCGTCAAAGACAAGCTTTTGGTTTATTAGCAACAGGAAATTTTGTCGCAGCTAATAATACAGCTTGGTATGGATCATTTTTAGAAACTGCAAAAGGTATCTTTGGTGAAGTTTTATCTGATGGTGAAAATAAAATGCAGTTTGGAGTAGATTATCAAGTAGGGGATAGACAAAGAGAAATTTCTGATCGAGCTTTAGTAACACTTTCTACTCAAATTAATGATAAATTAAGTATTAACGGTAACGTAGGAGTTCCTGTAGGTGGAGTTAATCAATCATATGTAGTCGGAAATGTAGAAGTTGAGTTAAAGTTGAATGATGACGGAACACTAACCGCTCATGTCTTCAATAAAGAAAATGATGTCAATTATTATTCTATTGGACAAAATACAGGATATACACAAGGCATAGGATTGTCTTATAGTGTTGATTTTGATGATTTCAAAGAATTATTACATAAACTATTTAAGTCACAGAAAAGTAAATCTGTAAATACTAATAATCCAATCGACCACTTACCAGATTCTGATATTTCTCCAGACATGATTAATTTTATTGAGGAGACTAGAAAACGTCAGAGCAATGAACCTAAGCGAAAAATAGAGAAACCTATCGTTCCTGAAATCGAGTAGGGATAAAATAGCCTTTTTTTGTTTTTTTTTAAAAAATTTTTAACGAAATCGTTTGAAACTGAGAATTTCGTAAAAAATTTACTTTTTCATAATGATTTTACTAATTCCCTTTCTTAATTTTACATAATAATATTTTTGTTATGACGACAACAATTAAAAAAATAGGTGTATTAACATCAGGAGGTGATGCTCCAGGAATGAATGCTGCTATTCGTGCAGTAGTGAGAGCTTGTGCTTATTATAATGTCGAATGTATCGGAATCTACAGAGGCTATCAAGGGATGATTGAAGGTGACTTTAAAGAGATGGGGCCACGAACAGTTAAAAATATAATTAACAAAGGTGGGACAATATTAAAATCAGCACGTTCGAAAGATTTTATGAATAAAGAAGGTCGTAAGCAGGCGTATCTGCATTTAAAGGATAATGGAGTAGATGCATTGGTAGTTATTGGAGGCGATGGAACCTTTACTGGAGCAGAGATATTTAACAATGAATTTCAATTTCCTATTATTGGAATTCCTGGCACAATAGATAATGATATCTATGGCACCTCACATACACTAGGATATGATACCGCTCTAAACACAGTTGTAGAAGCTATTGATAAAATTAGAGACACGGCTAATTCTCATAATCGCCTATTTTTCGTAGAGGTTATGGGAAGAGATGCTGGACATATTGCGCTTAATGCAGGAATAGGCGGTGGGGCTGAAGAAATTCTAATTCCTGAAGAGAATCTAGGTTTAGAACGCTTGATTGATTCTCTGAAAAAGAGTAAAGAATCTGGTAAAACATCTTCTATTGTGGTTGTTGCAGAAGGAGATAAAATAGGTAAAAATGTTTTTGAGCTTAAAGATTATGTTGAAGAAAATATGCCTGATTATGACGTAAGAGTATCTGTTCTTGGTCACATGCAACGTGGAGGAGCTCCTTCTTGCTTTGATCGGGTTTTGGCTTCTCGTCTTGGAGTAAAAGCGGTGGAAGTTTTGTTAGACGGTAAAACGAATTACATGGTTGGTCTTCTGGCTGACAAGGTAGTTTTAACACCATTAGAGCAAGCAATAAAAGGACAATCAAGGGTAGATGATGAATTGGTAAAAGTATCGGATATCATCTCCATTTAAAAAACAAACGAAAAAATAAGAATATGTCAAAAGTAAAATTAGGAATTAACGGTTTCGGTAGAATTGGAAGAATTGTTTTTAGAGAAACGTTTAATAGAGATAATGTAGAAGTAGTTGCTATCAATGATTTATTAGCAGTGGATCATTTGGCTTACCTTTTAAAATATGATTCAGTTCATGGAAAATTCAATGGGAAAGTTGAAGTAATTGAGGGTAAATTATATGTAAATGATAAATATATTCGTGTAACGGCTGAAAAAGATCCTACATTAATTAAATGGGATGATAAAGAAGTGAATGTGGATATTGTTGCGGAATGTACAGGAATATTTACCACACTAGAAAAGGCGCAAGCTCATATTGAAGGAGGAGCCAAGAAAGTGGTAATATCAGCTCCATCTGCAGATGCTCCAATGTTTGTCATGGGGGTAAATCATGATAAAGTAACAGCCACCGATAAAATTGTGTCAAACGCTTCGTGTACAACTAATTGTTTAGCTCCATTAGCAAAAGTTTTGAACGATCATTTTGGAATTGTAGAAGGGTTAATGACTACTATTCATGCAACAACCGCTACCCAATTAACGGTTGATGGTCCTTCAAAGAAAGATTTTAGAGGAGGTAGAGCAGCTTTGTTAAATATAATTCCTGCTTCAACGGGAGCAGCAAAAGCTGTAGGTAAAGTAATTCCTGAATTGAATGGTAAATTAACGGGTATGTCTATGCGAGTGCCTACTGCTGATGTTTCAGTAGTAGATTTAACGGTAAAATTAGCCAAAGAAACAACATATGAAGAGGTTATGAGGGTCTTGAAAAAGGCAGCTGAAACTAGTATGAAAGGGATTCTTGGTTTTACTGAAGACGATGTAGTTTCTCAAGATTTCATATCTGATTCTCGTACTTCAATTGTAGATGCAGGCGCAGGTATTGGATTAAATAGTACTTTTTTTAAGTTTGTTTCTTGGTATGATAATGAATATGGATACTCTTCAAAACTAATTGATTTAGCTGTACATATTCACCATGTGAAATAAAGTCAATTCATTTTTAGATTGTGTGCTAACAACATAGTGTGTTATTTTTTTAACTATTTTTTTTCAAGTTTTAAAAATATAAAGTACATTCGAAAGAAATTATAATGCTAACACAAATTCATGAAATTATTAGTTGATAGTGGCTCTACAAAAGCCGATTGGATTGCTATTGATGAGCAAGGAAAAGTAATTTTTACTACGCAATCTTTAGGCTTGAACCCAGAAGTTTTAACCAAAGAAGAAATTCTTTTTCGATTAGAAGATAAATTTGATATATCTCAAAATAAAGATAAAGCAACTCATTTATTTTTTTATGGAGCAGGTTGTGGAACAGATAGAATGAAAAATTTTTTAACAGATGTTTTTCAAGAATATTTTTCAAATGCAAATATTACTGTATATGAAGATACTTATGCTGCCGTTTTTGCAACAACACCAAAAAATGAACAAGCAATCGTTTGTATTTTAGGTACTGGTTCTAATTGTAGTTACTTTGACGGTCATGTATTACACCAAAAAGTACAATCTTTAGGATATATCGCTATGGATGACGCTAGTGGAAATCGTTTTGGAAGACATTTAATAAGAGCGTATTATTTCAACAAAATGCCTAAACATTTAGTAGAAAAATTTGAAAAGGATTTCGATTTGGACGCTGATGTCATCAAGCAAAATTTTTACAAAGAGCCTAATCCAAATGCTTATCTAGCTACATTTGCTGAGTTTTTAATTAAAAATAAAGAAGAAGTTCTTTTTCAAAGTTTTATTCGTGAAGAAATGACTGCTTTCATAGAGAATTACATCATGCAGTATGAAAATTGCAAAGAAGTACCCGTTCATTTTGTGGGCTCCATTGCTTTTTATTTAAAAGATGAATTGAAAGCTATTTTGTCTGAATATGGTATACAAATGGGAAATGTACTCCGAAGACCTATAGATGGATTAATTGAATTTCATGTAGCAAATAAATAATCGTAACTAAAGCTTTGGTAAACAACCAAAGCTTTTTTATTTATTATTCTTAACTTTGTAATTCTTATATAAGCCTTATTTGTTAGAAAATGAAAATTACCCAACTTTTTATCGATTTTTTTCAAAGTGAAAAAATAGGTGGGGTACTACTTATCTGTTGTACTGCTTTGTCTTTAGTAATAGCAAACTCTTCTTTGGGTGAATTTTATCACCATTTTTGGATGTCTTCAATTGCGGGACAATCTCTAGAATATTGGATTAACGATGGGTTAATGACCATTTTCTTTTTATTAATAGGTCTTGAATTAGAACGTGAAATTTATCAAGGTGAATTGTCAAACATCAAAGATGCTTTATTACCCATATTTGCCGCCATTGGTGGTATGTTAGTTCCAGCTGGTATTTATTTATATTTTAATTTTGGAACACAAAC
This sequence comes from Flavobacterium sp., assembly GCF_021151785.1. GTDB lineage: Bacteria > Bacteroidota > Bacteroidia > Flavobacteriales > Flavobacteriaceae > Flavobacterium. The sequence continues at coordinate 7,208 of NZ_JAGKWP010000062.1, read as the reverse complement.
TCAATCTGGAGCAGGAATTCCTATGGCGACAGATATTGCTTTTGCCCTTGGAATTTTATCATTATTAGGAAATAAAGTGCCTACGTCTCTAAAAGTATTTTTAACTGCTCTAGCTGTTATTGATGATTTAGGTGCTATTTTGGTTATTGCCCTTTTTTATACTAAAAATCTAATTTGGACTAATTTATTAATTTCGCTAGGAATTTTTGTTGTGCTATATTCTTTAGGTAAGTTTTTTAAAGTTCGAAATCTCATTCCGTATCTTATCGGAGGTATTGCTATGTGGTATTTTATGTTGCATTCGGGAGTTCATGCGACAATTACAGGTGTATTACTTGCTTTTGCAATTCCTTATGGAAAAGGTGATAAAACATCTACTTCTTATATTTTGCAGCATTATTTACATCAACCAGTGGCTTTTATCATTTTACCTATTTTTGCTTTGGCTAATACAGCTATACATATGACAGGTTCTGTTTCAGAAATTATAAAAGAAACTTATAGTATTGGAATAGCTTTAGGGTTAATTATTGGTAAACCTATTGGGATTTTTTTACTGTCGCTTTTTGCGGTTAAAATAGGCATTTGCAAATTGCCTAATGATTTGAATTGGAAGGTTGTTTTTGGAGTTGGTTTCTTAGGAGGAATAGGATTTACTATGTCTATATTTATTACGATATTAGCATTTGAAAACGTGGAATTAATTAATCATGCTAAATTAATTATTTTACTTTCTTCGTTACTAGCAGGAATTTTTGGTTTTCTTTATTTAAAAGCGATATTAAAACAAAATTACACCGAAGAATAATGGAAAAAAAATTTGAAATTGCAGTTATTGCACATGATGGTAAAAAAGCCGATTTAGTTCAGTTTTTAAATAAAAATAAAACCATTTTACATAAAGAGAAAATTAAAATTATTGCTACTGGAACTACTGGAGGTAAAGCAGAAGCTGCAGGAATTAAAGTAAAAAAAATGTTAAGTGGACCTCTAGGTGGTGATGCTCAAATTGCTGCTCGAGTAGCAGAAGGAAAATGCAAAATGGTTTTGTTTTTTAAAGATCCGATGAGTAGTCATCCACATGAGCCAGACATTAATATGTTAATTCGAATTTGTGATGTACACAATGTTCCTCTTGCTACGAATGAAGCAACAGCGCAATTATTATTAAATGCTTTGACTTTAGATTAATTGCTTAATATTAAGACTTAGACTTAAATTGAAAAGATGTTACGAGAAAAATTAGCCAATAAACATGTCATTTTAGCTTCTGGTTCACCTAGGAGACAGCAGTTTTTGAGAGATTTAGATTTAGACTTCGAGATTCGATTGAAGGAAATTGAAGAAGTGTTTCCTGAAAACTTGAACGCACATGAAATTACTAATTACTTGGCAGAATTAAAAGCTAATGCTCTTTCAGATGAACTTACAAAAAATGATATTTTAATAACAAGCGATACCATAGTTTGGTTGGAAAATAAAGCTCTAGGTAAACCCAAAAATGCAGAAGATGCTTTTGTTATGATTCAAGAAATGTCTGGTAAAGCACATGAAGTGATTACCTCAGTTTGCATTAAAACCCTAGAGAGAAGTGTTACTTTTTACGAAAGTACAAAAGTGTTTTTTTTAAATTTAACTGATTCAGAAATAAAATATTATATAAATTTATATCAACCTTTTGATAAAGCTGGATCGTATGGAATTCAAGAATGGATTGGATTAGTGGGTATAGAAAAGATTGAAGGTTCTTATGCTAATGTAGTAGGCTTGCCAACGCATCGATTGTATTATGAATTGATGAATTTGTGATTATATAAACCAAGTAATATTAGGATACTCTTGTCTACAAATTCATTTTTGCTATTATCATTGAAATTTGTATTTTTACACACACAACAACACACCCGTTATGAGTCAAAAAATATTGCTTACTTCTAAAGAAGTCAATATCATACTACACCGTTTAGCTTGTCAATTGATTGAAAAGCATTTAGATTTTTCTAATTCAATTTTAATTGGTATTCAACCCAGAGGTTCTTTTTTAGCTACTAGAATTGCTCAAATATTAAAGGAAGAATATGCAATTGATAATATAAAGTTAGGTTTATTAGACATCACTTTTTTTAGAGATGATTTTAGAAGAAATGAAAAGCCTCTTGAAGCAAATAAAACTCAAATTGATTTTTTAGTAGAAGATAAACAAGTTATTTTTATTGATGATGTGTTGTATACAGGAAGGAGTATTCGTGCAGCTTTAACAGCCATACAATCTTTTGGCCGACCTAAATCTATTGAATTATTAGCTTTAATTGATAGAAGATTTAGCAGAGATTTGCCCATACAACCTGATTACAGAGGTAGGCAAGTAGACGCTATTAACAATGAAAAAGTAAAAGTAAAATGGCAAGAAAAAGATGGAGAAGATGCCGTTTATATTGAATAACAACAACTACAACAACACAACAATAAAATGAAAGAATTAAGCGTTAATCATTTACTTGGAATTAAGTATCTAAACGAGAATGACCTCCATCTAATTTTTGAAACGGCAGACCATTTTAAAGAAGTAATTAATAGACCCATAAAAAAAGTTCCTTCTTTGAGAGATATTACTATTGCTAATATTTTTTTTGAAAATAGTACCCGAACAAAGTTATCTTTTGAATTAGCTCAAAAGCGATTATCTGCTGATGTTATAAGTTTTTCTTCAGCTCAATCTTCAGTAAAAAAAGGAGAAACCCTTATCGATACAGTTAATAATATTTTAGCAATGAAAGTAGATATGGTGGTAATGCGACATAGTTCGCCTGGAGCCGCTCATTTCTTATCACAGCATGTAAATGCAAGCATTATTAATGCGGGTGATGGCGCTCATGAGCATCCAACACAGGCACTATTAGATAGTTATACAATAAGAGAAAAATTAGGTGATGTTGCAGGAAAAAAAGTGCTTATTGTTGGCGATATTTTACATAGTAGAGTGGCACTTTCAAATATTTTCGCATTACAAATGCAAGGTGCTGAAGTTCGAGTTTGTGGACCAAAAACTTTAATTCCAATCTACATTAATTCTTTAGGTGTTAAAGTGGAATCTAATTTAAAAGAAGCATTAGAATGGTGTGATGTAGCCAACATGTTACGTATTCAAAACGAGCGATTAGATGTTAGTTATTTTCCAAATACTAGAGAATACACGCAACAATTTGGTTTAACTAATGAAATCTTAAATAGTCTAAATAAAGAAATTGTAATTATGCACCCAGGACCAATCAATAGAGGAGTTGAAATAACTTCAGAGGTAGCTGATAGCAAACATGCAGTTATATTAGATCAAGTAGAAAATGGTGTTGCCGTTAGAATGGCGGTAATTTATTTGTTAGCTAGTAAGATTAAGAATTAAATATATTATTTTTGATTCAAATTTAGCATATTTTATTTTAAAGTTTATTATAATATGAAAGTAGAGCGTAAAGGACATACAACAATTATTAAGGATACAGAAAGTAACTATATACAGTTTATTGAAAAATTGACAGTTCAATACAATACTTTTAAAGATGCTAATTTGATTTTAGATCTAACTCACGACAAAACGTTAGATCTTTCTGGCTTGAAGCAATTTCAAGAATTAACTAAAAACCACATAAAAAATGATAAATCACTGGTTATTGTGGCTGAAAATATTGATTTTAATAAAGTTCCAGCTAAATTAAAGGTTGTTCCTTCAATACTAGAAGCTCATGATTTAATTGAAATGGATGAAATTGAGCGTGATTTAGGCTTTTAAGTGTCCTCTTAATTTGTCATTACTGAGAATATTTTTCTCTGACGGTATTATGAAATTAAAAATATTAGGTTGTTATGCAGCCACACCTCGAACCATTACTAACCCAACATCACAAGTGTTGGAGTTAAAAAATCATATGTTTTTAATTGATTGTGGAGAAGGAACTCAAGTTCAATTAAGAAAACACAAGTTAAAATTTTCTCGTATAGAGCATGTTTTTATTTCACATTTGCATGGAGATCATTTTTTTGGTTTAATTGGTTTAATTTCTACTTTCATGCTATTGGGTAGAGATAAAGATTTACATATTTATGGTCCAAAGGGAATTAAAGAAGCAATACTTTTATTGTTGAAACTAGGAAATGCATACACAAGTTATAATTTATATTTTCATGAATTAACTTCTAAAGAGAGTGAGGTGATTTTTGAAGACAATAAGGTTCGTGTTACTACTATTCCTCTTCAACACCGTGTTTATACAAACGGTTATTTATTTGAAGAAAAAATAATAGAACGTCCTCTTAATATGGCCGCCATTTTAAATTATGATATTGATAAATTATATTATAATAAAATTAAAATGGGTGGAGATATTTACCTCGAAGATGGTCGTATTATTCCTAACTTTGAATTAACTTTTGAACCGTCTTTGCCTAATAGTTATGCATTTTGTTCTGACACTTTATATACTAAAGATATCTTACCTATAATTAAAAATGTAAAGGTGCTATATCATGAATCTACTTTTTTAGAAAAGGAAGCGCTTTTAGCAGAAAAAACGATGCATACTACTGCAAAACAAGCAGCAACAATTGCAAAATTAGCTCACGTAGAAACTTTAATTTTAGGACATTATTCTACTAGATATGGCGATATTAATTTATTTAAAGAAGAAGCCCAAGAAATATTCGACAATGTTCTGCTAGGTGATGATGGTGTTGAATTTGAGTTTTAATTTTAAAATGATAATATGAAAGATTTATCGAATTATAGAAAATCATATGAAAAAAGTGAATTGTTAGAGAATACAATTCCAGAAGATCCTATTCAATTGTTTCATAAGTGGTTTTATGAGGCTGAAGAGAATACAGAAAATGAAGAAGTAAACGCAATGACTGTCTCCACAATCGGATTAGATGGTTTTCCAAAAAGTAGGGTTGTTCTTCTGAAAAAATTTAATGAGGAAGGGTTTATATTTTATACCAATTATAATTCTGAAAAGGGAAAAGCAATTTTAAATAATCCACACATTTGTCTTTCTTTTTTTTGGCCAATAATGGAAAGGCAAGTCATTATAAAAGGCGTTGCTGAAAAAACAGCTTCATATATATCTGATGCTTATTTTGATAGTAGACCGGATGGGAGTAAATTAGGTGCAATAGTATCGAATCAAAGTGATGTTATTCCTTCAAGAGAATTTTTAGATGCTAAATTAAAAGAGTTAGAGCAACAATATGAAGAGAGAGAAATCAGCAGACCAGATCATTGGGGTGGTTTTTTGGTTCGACCTATAGAAGTTGAGTTTTGGCAGGGTAGAGCCAATCGTTTACACGATCGTATTCGTTACCAATTAAAAGAAGATTATATTTGGAATATTGAAAGACTTGCTCCATAAACATAAAAATCCCGATACCAAATTAGTATCGGGATTTCTTTCTCATAGCATTTTTTTGAAAATTGATATTACCAAGCCAAATTAACTTTTAATTCAAATTCGTCGTTGATTGTTTTATCACCTAAGTCCGAGAAGAAACTTCCTGAACCATATTTGATATCATATTTAGTTCTATCAATTTTAACATTAGCAGAAGCGGTGTTTCCATTAACTACTAAGTCAAAAGTTACTGGTTTAGTAATTCCTTTAATTGTTAAATCAGCTGTAACAGTATAATTGTTTTTATTTTTAGTGCTTATATTTTTGAATACTAAAGTAGCAGTTTTGAATTTTTCAACACCAAAGAAATCGTCAGCCTTTAAATGTCCGTCTAATTTATCTTTCCATTCTCCTTTTAAATCTGTAGTATTAATTGATGTCATATCTACAGTGAAAGTTCCAGCTTTTACTAACCCTTTGTTGAAAACCAAATTACCTTCTTTGAAGTTAATTGTTCCTGTATGTTCACCTGTTACTTTTTTTCCTACCCAGTTGATAGTACTTTTAGAAACATTGATTTTTTTTGTTTGTGCATTTACTGTAAATGTAGCCAATGCAACTAATGCTAAAGCAATTGATTTTAAATTTCTCATTTTATAAATATTTAGTTATTAATTAAATTATTTCAAACAATTCAGCAGCAGATTTTCTAACTTTAGCTGCGTGTTGTAATGCATCTTCTTCGTGTCTATATCCAATAGGCACTACTAAAGTAGCATTCAATCCTTTTTCATTAAAACCAAGGATATCATTAAATTTTTCTGGCTCAAAACCTTCCATTGGTGTAGCATCAATTTTTAATTCAGCAGCAGCAGCTAATAAATTGCCTAGCGCAATGTAAGTTTGTTTTGCGGTCCATGTTGCCATCTTTTCTTCAGGTAGATTTAAAATTGCACCTTTCATAAAGGTAGCATAACCTTCTAAATCAGATACTTGTAAGTTTCTAGTTGAAGCTGTATTTTGTATAAATGCATCAATGTAAGCTTCATCTAATTTGTTAATACTTGCAAACACAATTAAGTGTGAAGCATCTACAATTTGAGTTTGACCCCAAGCAGCAGGTTGTAATTGAGCTCTAACTTCTGGATTTTCAATAAAGAAAACTTTATAAGGTTGTAACCCATAAGAAGAAGCTGAAAGTTGAATTGCTTCTTTTAAAGTTTCAATATCTCTTTCATCTACTTTTTTTGTAGCATCAAATTTTTTTGTGGCATAACGCCAGTTTTGGTTTTCAATAAATGTACTCATAACTAATTTCTTAATTTTTCTAATAATTCGTTTATGGTTTCTAATTCTATTTGTGTTAAATTTTGAGTGAATTGATTTTCAAAGTCTATGACTATTGGATCCAGAATCTCTAAAACATTCATGCCTTTTTCAGTAATAGTAACTTCCATTTTTCTCTTATTTTCTGGACATACTTTACGAATCACCATTTCTTTGGAAACTAATTTGTCAACTAAACGTGTTGTATTACTTGTTTTAGCAATCATACGTTCTTGAATCATACACATATTGGCAGGATTACCTTTTTGCCCTCTTAAAATGCGTAATACATTATATTGTTCTGATGACAAGTCATGTTTTTTTAATAATTCGCTAAACTTTTCTGAAATTAAATGCTGAGTATAAATCAAATTCAGCATAGTTTTCTTTTCTAAAGAAATAGCTGTAGTAGATTTTATGATCGCTTCAATTTTCATTTCTAATGTTCTTTATTTGTAGATACAAATGTATGACTATTTTTTTATTTGTATATACAAATGT
>NZ_JAGKWP010000061.1 GCF_021151785.1 Flavobacterium sp. | reverse complement strand
ACGTAATAGTTGATTATAAAGTATTGAAAAACAAATATTTAATTTTTTAAAAACCACATTTTTTAAACAATAAATTTTTTTAAAAGTGTAAAAGTTACCTTTTTTTTATTTTATATTTGTAAATATCAAAGCTTATATTTTTCACTTCACTAACAAGTTTTGATAAGCATATGTAACGCTTATCGTAGTATTAATAACTAATTACGATAAATGGAAAAGCGTAAGTTAAGTTTCTGGGAAATTTGGAACATGAGTTTCGGATTCTTAGGAATTCAAATGGGTTTTGCCTTGCAAAATGCAAATGCAAGTAGAATGCTTCAAATTTTTGGTGCTGATGTGCATGAACTATCTTGGTTTTGGATTATAGCTCCTTTGATGGGACTTATAGTTCAACCTGTTATAGGTCATTACAGTGACAATACATGGACAAAATTCGGAAGAAGAAAGCCCTACTTTTTAGCGGGAGCACTTTTAGCCTCTGTTGGTTTAATTTTAATGCCACAAGCTGAAATTTTTATTGCATTTATGCCAGCCCTGTGGGTGGGTGCAGGAATGTTAATGATTATGGATGCATCTTTTAACATTGCTATGGAACCGTTTCGCGCACTTGTGGGAGACAATTTGAGATCAGATCAACACACTTTAGGTTTCAGTATTCAAACAGCATTAATAGGGATTGGTGCCGTTATTGGCTCTTGGTTACCTTATGTTTTAACACATTGGTTTCAAATTAGCAATCAGGCAACAAACACTTCAGCCGTTCCGGCTAACTTGATTTATTCATTTATTATTGGGGCAATGGTATTAATTGCTTCTATTTTAGTAACTATTTTTACAACTAAAGAGTATGCACCAGAAGAATTAGAACAGTTCAAAGAGGAACAAGCGCATATTGAAGCTTTAGGTGAAGCTAGAGAGGCTAGGCTTTCAGATGTTATTTCTGATTTTGCTAAAATGCCAGAAACCATGCGTCAATTGAGTTGGGTACAGTTCTTTTCTTGGTTCGGACTTTTTGGTATGTGGGTGTTTACCACACCAGCAATTGCTCAACATATCTATGGTTTAAGTATTGAAGATACTAAAAGTGCTGATTTTCAATCTGCGGGAGACTGGGTTGGAATCATTTTTGGTGTTTACAATGCAGTTTCAGCATTGGTAGCATTTGCGTTGCCTTTTGTAGCTAAAAAAATAGGAAGAAGAAAAACACATGCGATTTCTCTTGCATTGGGAGGAATTGGGTTGATTTCTATGTATTTTATGCCTAATAAAGAAGCCTTAATTTTTTCAATGGTTCTTGTTGGTTTTGCTTGGGCAAGTATTTTGGCTATGCCTTATGCTATTTTAGCAGGTTCTATTCAGCCAAAGAAAATGGGAGTTTATATGGGGATTTTTAATTTCTTTATTGTGATTCCTCAAATCGTCAATGCAATCATAGGTGGACCTCTTGTTAAATATCTATATCAAGACCGTGCCATCTTTGCTATTGTTATGAGTGGAATAAGTTTTTTTATTGCTGCTTGGTTAGTACTCAAAGTAAAAGATTCTAAAGATAGATAGGTATAAATAATGAATAAGAAGGTGTTTATATTCGATTTAGATGGTGTAATAGTTGATACTGCTAAATACCATTTTTTGGCATGGAAAAAAATGGCTGATTCTTTAGGGATTCCTTTTACTCATGAGGATAATGAATTGTTAAAAGGTGTTAGCAGGGTTCACTCCCTTGAGATTATTTTAGACTTGGGGAATGTTTCTTTGTCTCAAATAGAGAAAGAAAAGTGCTTGCTTCAAAAGAATAAAGATTATTTGGCTTACATAGAGAAAATGAATGAAAGTGAAATTCTTCCAGGTGTCATTCGTGTTCTTGATTTTTTAAAAGAGCAGGGGCAAAAAATAGTTTTAGGTTCAGCAAGTAAAAATGCAAAACCTATATTAGAAAAAGCAAAAGTTATTCATTATTTCGATGCCCTAGTTGATGGTAATGATGTAACTAATGCTAAACCTGATCCAGAAGTTTTTCTGCAAGGAGCACTAAAAGTGAAAATGCCAAACGAAGCGTGTGTTGTTTTCGAGGATTCTCTAGCCGGAATTCAAGCTGCTAATGCAGCACACATGGTTAGTATTGGAATTGGTTCACATCATGTGTTACATGAAGCAGATTTCTGTTTCAATGATTTTACAACTATATCTAATTCTTTTTTATTAGATATAATAAACAATTAGTACTTGTCTTTGAGACAAATTGAGAATTGATAATTAAGAGAAAATGAATCAAGATTATATTATACCCAATAACTGGTCGATTATAGAAGAAGGTTTTGACGCAGCGCGAGTTAAATCGTCTGAAAGTTTATTTAGTATCGGTAACGGTGCGATGGGACAACGTGCCAATTTTGAAGAATATTATTCAGGAAGTACCTTTCAAGGTAGTTACATAGCCGGGGTATATTATCCTGATAAAACAAAAGTAGGTTGGTGGAAAAATGGTTATCCTGAATATTTTGCTAAGGTTTTAAATGCACCAAATTGGATTGGTATTCATGTTGAAATCAATGGCGAAAATTTAGATTTAGCAGCATGTCAAAAAGTAGAAAACTTTAGACGTGAATTGAATATGAAGGAAGGTTGGCTAAGTCGATCTTTTGAAGCTACAATGCAAAATGGTATCCAAGTTCATGTAAATGCAGTCCGATTTTTATCTCTGGATTTAGATGAATTAGGCGCTATTCGTTATGCAGTAACTCCAATGAATAGTGAGGCAAAAGTTGTTTTTAAGCCTTTTATTGACGCCGGAATCGAAAATGAAGACACCAATTGGGAAGAACAATTCTGGGAAACACTAAGCGTACATGAATCTGATAATCAAGCTTTTGTTTTGTCTCGAACTTTGAAAACACATTTTACGGTTGCAACTTATATGCATAACAGTATTTACATCAATAATGTTATGACAGATGTAAAACCATTGGAAAGTAAAAAATCAACACATACACTTGTATACTCTTACGAAATTGCTGCTGTAAAAGGACAAACAGTAAGTCTTCAAAAATTGGGAGGATATGTTTCTTCAATGAATCATCCAGTTGAATCGTTGATTGTAGCTGCAAAAAACGTGATTCAAAAAGGATCGGAACTTGGTTTTGAAACCTTATTAGAAAATCAAAAAAAGGCTTGGGCTCAAATTTGGGAAATGAGCGATATTACTATTGATGGTGATGTAAAAGCACAACAAGGAATTCGTTTCAATATTTTTCAATTGAATCAAACGTATCTTGGAAAAGACGCTCGTTTAAATATTGGGCCAAAAGGTTTTACGGGTGAAAAATACGGAGGTTCAACTTATTGGGATACAGAGGCTTATTGTATTCCATTCTATATGGCAACTAAAAATCAAAGTGTAGCTAGAAATTTATTAGTTTATCGATACAATCAATTGGATAAAGCAATTGAAAATGCAAAAAAATTAGGTTTCAAAAATGGAGCTGCTTTGTATCCTATGGTAACTATGAATGGAGAAGAATGTCATAATGAATGGGAAATTACGTTTGAAGAAATTCATCGTAACGGCGCCATTGCATTTGCTATTTTTAATTATTATCGATTCACAGGGGATTACAGTTACATCCCTGAAAAAGGATTGGAAGTTTTAATTGGAATTGCTCGTTTTTGGCACCAAAGAGCAACATTTTCAACACATAAAAACCAATATGTTATTTTAGGGGTTACAGGTCCAAATGAGTATGAAAACAATGTAAATAACAATTGGTACACTAACTACATAGCTAAATGGTGTATCGACTATACGTTAGAACAAATAGAAAAAGTAAATAACGAATATTCATTAGATTATATAAGAATCATGAATAAAGTTAAACTTTCTCAAGCTGAAATGGATGGTTGGAAAGCCGTTGCTGATAACATGTATTTTCCTTATTCACAAGAGTTGGGTGTGTTTTTACAACAAGATGGTTTTCTTGACAAAGAATTAATTACAGTAGCTGATTTAGATTTGTCACAACGTCCTATTAATCAAAAATGGTCATGGGATAGAATTTTACGTTCACCATATATCAAACAAGCAGATACGTTACAAGGTTTTTACTTTTTTGAAGATCATTTTACCAAAGAAGCTCTAGAACGTCATTTTGATTTTTATGAGCCATTTACCGTTCACGAAAGTTCTCTTTCACCTTGTGTACATGCTATTCAGGCAGCTGTTTTAGGAAGAATGGAACAGGCTTATACTTTTTATTTAAGAACTTCTCGATTAGATTTGGATGATTATAATAAAGAAGTGCATGAAGGTTTACACATTACTTCTATGGCAGGTACTTGGATGAGTATTGTAGAAGGTTTTGGCGGAATGCGAGTTAAGCAAGGTAAATTAACTTTTGAACCAAGAATTCCTAAAGAATGGAAAGGTTACTCATTTAAAATAAATTTTAGAAATACTATTGTCAAAGTAAATGTAACGCATGAAGGGGCTTCTGTTTCTTCAGAAGGTAACAAGGCTTTGGAAGTAATTATAAATGGAGATTCACAATTAATTAGTTAGTATTATGGTAAAGTATTTCGTTGCTTTTTTAGTTGGAGTAACTTCCTTTTTTCATAGTTTTTCACAAGAATTAAAATCGCCAAATGGAAATTTTAAATTAGTTTTCGCTCTAGAAAATGATGGTACTCCAACTTATCAACTTTTCATGAAAAACAAAGAAATCATTAAAAAAAGTAAGTTGGGATTAGAACTTCAAAAAGATAAAAAGTCTTTACTGAATGACTTTGAATTAGCAAATGAAGTTCGAAATAGTTTTGATGAAACATGGAAAACTATTTGGGGTGAGGAAACCGAAATTCGTAATTATTATAATGAATTAGCCTTAACATTAAAACAAAATGAGACCGAAAGACAAATTATCATTCGTTTTCGTTTATTTAACGAGGGTTTAGGCTTTCGTTACGAATTTCCAGAACAGAAAAATTTAACGTATTTTGTTGTTAAAGAAGAACGTACCGAATTCGCTATGACAGGTGATCATACTGCATTTTGGATCCCAGGGGACTATGATACGCAAGAATATGATTACACAGAGAGTAAGTTAACTGAAATTCGAGGTTTGTTTAAAAAAGCAGTAACAGAAAACGCATCTCAAAAACAATTTTCAGATACTGGAGTTCAAACTTCTTTGATGCTAAAAACTGCTAATGGAATTTACATAAATATTCATGAGGCTGCTTTGATTAATTATTCCTGCATGCACTTGAATTTAGATGATAAGAACTTAGTTTTTCAATCGCATTTAACACCAGATGCTAAAGGAAATAAAGGGTATCTACAAACACCTTGTGTATCTCCTTGGAGAACTATTATTGCAAGTACTGATGCACGTGATGTATTGGCTTCTAGAATAACATTAAATCTTAATGAACCATGTAAAATTACTAACACATCATGGATTAGACCTATAAAATATATAGGTGTTTGGTGGGAAATGATTACGGGGAAAAGTTCTTGGGCATATACTGACGAGGTTCCGTCTGTTCATTTAGGAGTTACTGATTTTTCAAAAGTAAAGCCAAATGGTAAACATGCGGCAAATACTAAACATGTAAAAGAGTATATTGATTTTGCTGCTCTTCATGGGTTTGATGCTGTTTTAGTTGAAGGTTGGAATGAGGGTTGGGAAGATTGGTTCGGACACGAAAAGGATTATGTGTTTGATTTTGTAACACCTTATCCTGATTTTGATGTAAAAGCAATTCATGAGTATGCTAAATCAAAAGGAATTAAAATGATTATGCATCATGAAACCTCAGGTTCAACTCGAAACTATGAACGACATTTAGATAATGCTTTCCAATTCATGAAAGCAAATGGGTATGAAGCGGCGAAAACAGGATATGTAGGAAATATCCTTCCTTTAGGTGAACACCATTATAGTCAGTCAATCTTAAATCACTATCAATATGTAATTGAGAAAGCTGCTGATAATAAAATCATGATCAATGCTCATGAAGCGGTTCGTCCTACCGGAATTTGTAGAACATATCCTAATATGATAGGAAATGAATCGGCTAGAGGTACAGAATTTCAAGCTTTTGGTGGTTCAAAGGCAAATCATACTACTGTTTTACCGTTTACTAGATTAATTGGTGGCCCCATGGATTATACACCTGGAATTTTTGAAATGGATATTGCAAAATTAAATCCAAACAATAATTCTCATGTCAATGCTACTCTAGCTAATCAATTGGGATTGTATGTTGTTATGTACAGTCCTTTACAAATGGCTGCCGATTTACCAGATAACTATAATCGCTTTTTAGATGCATTCCAATTTATAAAAGATGTTCCTGTTGAATGGGCTACTACAAAGTATTTAGAAGCAGAACCTGGCTATTATGTTACTATTGCTAGAAAAGATAAAAAATCAAACAATTGGTATGTGGGGAATTCGAATGGTTATAATTCTAGAGCAGCTTCGGTAAATTTAGATTTTCTAGAAAAAGGGAAAAAATACGAAGCCATAATCTATTCAGATGCTGAAAATACTGATTATAAAACGAATCCACAGGCATACAAAATAACAAAACACAAAGTAAATAACAAAACAAAACTGTCTTTAATAACACCAGCAGGCGGCGGTTTTGCTATTCAAATTAAAGAAATTAAATAACATTCCGAACTTTGACTTTTCCGAGTTTGGTATATTTTGATTAACATGGTAAAATTTATTCAACTATATGTATTTCTTTTTTCAGTTATTCTAACTGCTCAAATTGAGAGAGTAGAGCCTCCTTTTTGGTATGAAGGCATGAATAAAAATGAAGTGCAAATTTTGTTTTATGGTTACAATATAGCACAAAATTCTGTAACCGTTTCTAATAATGTGGTTATCACAAATGTGACTAAAACAGAAAATTCAAACTATCTTTTTGTTACTATAGATACCAAAAATGTTGTAGCTCAAGAGTTGCAATTTACATTTATTAATGGGAAGAAAACATTCAAGAAAAATTTTGAAATTAAAAAGCGTAAAATCAATTCAAAATTTAGAAAAAGTTTTGACGCTTCTGATGTGATGTATCTTTTAATGCCCGACCGATTTGCTAATGGAGATCTTATGAATGATTCTTCACCAATGTTAACTGAAAAAGCTAATAGGGCTTTGCCAGGAGGCAGACATGGAGGGGATATTCAAGGAATTATCAATAATTTAGATTACATAAAAGAATTAGGAGCAACGGCTATTTGGAGCACCCCTTTGTGTGAAGACAACGACAAAGAATATTCTTATCATACTTATGGCCAATCAGATGTATATCGTATAGATTCTAGATATGGAACAAATGAGGATTACCAAAATCTGTCGGCTGAAATGCATAAAAGAGAAATGAAGTTAGTTATGGACTATGTAACCAATCATTGGGGAGCAGAACATTGGATGTTTAAAGATATGCCTACTTATGATTGGTTTCATCAGTTTCCTGGATATGCGCAAAGTAATTATCGCATGACTACACAATATGATAGTAACGGTTCAAAAAGAGATGCAAAGTATTGTATGGACGGTTGGTTTGTTCCAAGTATGCCTGATTTGAATCAATCGAATCCTTTAGTGTTAAATTACCTAATTCAAAATGCAATTTGGTGGATTGAATATGCTGATTTAGACGGGTTCAGAGTAGATACATATTCGTACAATGATAAAGAAGGAATCGCAAAGTGGACAAAAGCCATTATAGATGAGTATCCAAATTTTAATATAGTAGGAGAGGTTTGGATGCACGATCAAGCTCAAATTTCCTATTGGCAAAAAGACAGTCCAATTGCTAAAATACAAAATTATAATTCGTTTTTGCCAAGTGTTATGGATTTTACTTTACATGATATCTTTGGTAATGTTTTTTATGAAGATAAAGCTGATTGGAGTAACGGAATGATTAAATTTTACGAAAATTTTGTAAATGATTTTTTGTATGCTGATCCAAAAAATCTTTTGATTTTTTTAGAAAATCATGATACTGGACGTTTTAATCATATTTACAATAAGGATATTAAAAAATATAAATTGGGGCTTACATTATTGGCTACTATGCGTGGAATTCCACAATTGTATTACGGTTCCGAAATTGGAATGGCGGGTGATAAAGGCAAGGGTGATGCCGATATTCGTCAAGATTTTCCTGGTGGTTGGAAAGGCGATGCAAATAATGCTTTTTTAGCAAGCGGAAGGACTGCAGAACAAAATCAATTTTTCAATTTTACGAAACAGCTTTTAAATTGGAGAAAAAACAAAGTAGTCATTCACACAGGAAAATTGACTCACTATATTCCTGAAAATAATGTGTATGTTTATTTCCGTCACAATGAGAAAGAAACGGTAATGGTTGTTTTGAATAATAATCCTGAACCACAAAAATTAAAATTAGCCCGTTTTCAGGAAAATATACTTTTATTTTCTAAAGGAAAAGAAGTACTTAGTGGTAAAGAAATTAGTTTAAAAGATGAGCTTTTAATTGAAGGTAAGTCGGCTATGATTTTAGAATTAAAATAAATGAAATATTGGGTATTCATATTGATTAGCTCTTTTTTGTTTTCACAACGGATTCCTACCTATGAAGTACTTTCTAATAAACTTGATTTCGAGGGTACAATCCATAGAATAATGAAATTTCCTTCGAAATATGTTCAAGTTCGAACGGTTGATGTTTGGTTACCAGAAGGATATTCTAATACTAAAAAATATGAAGTACTATACATGCACGACGGACAAATGTTATTTGATGGTAAAACAACGTGGAATAAACAAGAGTGGGGGGTTGATGAAACCATTTCTGAATTAACTTTAAATCAACAAATAAACGAAGTCATTGTCGTTGCTATTTGGAATATTCCTGAAGTACGTCATCTGGATTACTTTCCACAAAAAGCAATGGTTTATTTAACTAGAGAAGAAAAGAAAATAGTATTTGATAAAGCAAATTCTTTATTTTTGAATTTCAATAATTTGTCAGCGGATAATTATTTAAAGTTTATTGTAAATGAAGTAAAGCCATATGTAGATTCGACTTATTCTGTTGAAACAACGGCCTCAAAAACGGCTATAATGGGTTCTAGTATGGGTGGGCTAATTTCTATGTATGCACTTTGCGAATATCCTAATATTTTTGGTAAAGCTGCTTGCTTATCTACTCATTGGATTGGCTTAAATAATTTAGAGCACAATCCTATTCCTGAAGCTATTTTTAGTTATCTAAATAGGTATTTACCTCAATCGAAAACACATAAAATTTATTTTGATTATGGTACTAAAACATTAGATGCTAGTTACTTACCTTATCAGAGTAAAGTGTCTGAAATTTTAAGAGCGAAAGGTTATAATAGTTTTTCAAGTGAAAATAAAAGATTTGAAGCGGCTGATCATTCGGAAAATGCTTGGAAAAACAGACTTTCAGTTCCTTTGCTTTTTTTGTTTAAAAAATAAAAATAAAAGATGAAAAAAATTACGTTATCATTCTTCATTCTACTTACAATAGTAGCTTGTAATTCGTCAAAGAAAGTATCAAATGTAAATTTTGTACCACCAACAGCTTACTATCTTAATTCCTCTGACTTAGAAAATGCGGTTATTTATGAGGCTAACATTCGTCAGTATTCGCCTGAAGGAACTTTTAATGCGTTTACTAAAGATATTCCACAGTTGAAAGAATTAGGAGTAAAAATTATTTGGGTTATGCCTATTTTTCCAATTTCGCAAACTAAAAGAAAAGCAACAGGAGGCGATAATAGTAAGTTTGCTTCAGAAATGCCTGAAGGAGAACAACATAAATATCTTGGTAGTTATTATGCAGTTTCTGATTTTAAGAAAGTAAATCCAGAATTTGGCACAATGGAAGATTTTAGAAATTTAGTTAAAACTGCTCATGAAAATGGAATTTATGTAATTTTAGATTGGGTGCCTAATCATACGGGGTGGGATCATGTTTGGATAAAAGAGCATCCTGAATTTTATACTAAAAACGAAAAAGGAGAAATTATTGATCCAATTAATCCAGAAACTGGAAAATCTTGGGGCTGGACAGATGTGGCAGATTTAAACTATGATAATCAATTGTTAAGAAAACAAATGATTGCAGACATGAAATATTGGATTACAAAGGAAAATATTGACGGTTATAGATGTGACGTTGCGAGTAATGTGCCCTTAGATTTTTGGAAACAATGCATTCCACAACTAAGAAAAGAAAAAAACATATTTATGTTGGCAGAAGCATGGGAGCCTGAATTAATTAAAGAAGATTTATTTGATATGGTATATGCTTGGGAAGGGCATCATACATTAAATAAGGTTGCCCAAGGAAAAGAATCTGTAAAAGAGCTAAATGCTTATTTGAAAAAGATGAATGAGCAATATGAGTCCAATGATATTTTGATGAACTTCGTTGATAATCATGATGAAAATTCTTGGAACGGAACCATGAAAAGTAGATTAGGCACTGCCGAAGAGATAATGACTGCCTTAACTTATTTATTGCCAGGGATGCCATTAGTATATAGTGGAGACGAATATGGACTTGATTATAGTTTGAAGTTTTTTGAAAAAGATGTTATTCCAAAAGTGAAAGGGAATCATTGGAAATTACGTGCTAATTTAGGCGCACTCAAAAAGAATAACCCCGCATTAAATGGTGGAAAATACCCCGCAAGTTTTAAAAAAATTATATCATCCAATGAGGATCATATTTTTGCTTTTGAAAG
This sequence comes from Flavobacterium sp., assembly GCF_021151785.1. Lineage (GTDB taxonomy): Bacteria > Bacteroidota > Bacteroidia > Flavobacteriales > Flavobacteriaceae > Flavobacterium. Next base: position 4,116 of record NZ_JAGKWP010000061.1, on the reverse strand, counting down.
AGAAAAAGAAGGTAAGAAAGTAATTTTTATTGGTAATTTGTCCGACCAATCTATTGAAACTAAAATAGAATTAAAAGGAGATTTTACAGAATATAAATCTGGAAAAAACATTTCATTTAGAGCAGATACTCCCATTAGTTTAAAACCTTGGCAATATTTAATTTTAGAGAATAAATAATTTTTTGTATAGTGAGTAATTTTAAGTTAAGAAGAAGCCTTTAGATATTTTACTAAGGGCTTTTTTGATTTATAGAAATTAAATGAAATGTTGTATTTTGGTCTTTTATTTCAATTATGACCGATTTAAAAGAGTTTTTAGCAAAGAAAAGATACAAAAAAGTAAAGTTTAAAATTTTAAAAACCCAACACCTCGTTTTAAAAGCAAAAGTAAATGGGGTTTCGGGATGGTTTATTTTAGATACTGGCGCCTCAAATAGTTGTTTAGGTTTTAAAAGTGTAACCAAATTTGGTTTGTCTCCTGAACATACCGATTCTAAAGCAGCCAGTGCCAGTTCATCTGATATGTTCACACAATTGGCTAAAAGAAATATAGTGCAACTATCTACCTGGAAAACATTAGATTTTACTTTCGTTGTTTTTGATCTAACACATGTTAATGCCGTTTTGTCTAATTATGGAGTGGCTCCAATTGACGGTATTATAGGCGCTGATATTCTTTTAAAAGGGAAAGCAATAATTGATTATACAAATCATTATTTGTATCTTATTTAACGCTTTTTAAATGAAATATATGCAATGACTGTGCTGATTAGCATTAAAATACCTCCTAAAACAAAGGGAGCCCCTGCAAATAAAAAGGGAGCGTCTTTATGTGTAAAATAATAAAAAACCATGGACATCATAGGTGGTCCTACTATAGCTGAAGCACTCATTAAACTGGATAAAGTACCTTGAATTTCACCTTGTTCATTGGCAGGAACTTGACTAGAAATTACGGCTTGCATTGCGGGTCCTGCAATTCCACCTAAACAATAAGGAATTAAGAAAAGAAACATCATCCAGCTCTCTGTAGCTAATGCAAATAAAAACATTCCGAAAGTATAGAGTCCCATTCCAACATATACACTTTTTTCATTGCCTAATTTAGGATTAATTATTCTGATTAAACCGCCTTGAACAATTCCTACCAATAAACCTATTACACCAAGTGATATGCCGACCATTTTCTCGTCCCATTTAAATTGGTACATGGTAAAATAGCTCCAGTTACTATGAACTGCGTGTGAGGCAACATATAATAGAAAAATAGCCAGAACTAAACCAATTAATTTTGGATATTTTCTTAAATGAAGAAAGGCTCCTATAGGATTAGCTCGTTTAATATCAAAGGTTCTCCTATTTTCTTTAGTAAGTGATTCGGGTAAAATAAAATAACCGTATAAAAAATTTATTAAACATAATATTGCAGCGGCATAAAAAGGTACTCTGGCGCCATATTGTCCTAATAAACCTCCTAAAACTGGACCAATTATAAAACCTAGTCCAAAAGCAGCTCCAATCATCCCAAAATTTTTAGCACGATTTTCAGGAGAACTAACATCCGCTATATAAGCTGAAGCAGTGGTTATACTCGCACCTGATACACCTGCAATTATTCTTCCTATGAAAAGCCATGTTATTGTGGGAGCAAAGGCTAATAAAATATAATCAAGGGCAAATGCAAATAGAGAAAGTAAAATGATGGGTCTTCGCCCATATTTGTCACTTAAATTTCCAATGATAGGAGCAAAGATGAATTGAGTTATGGCATAGGCAAAAGTCAACCAGCCACCTATTTTTGCAGCTTCGCTCACATCACCATCTATAAGCTCTTGAATGAGTTTAGGGATTACAGGAATTATGATTCCCCAGCCTGTGATATCAATTAACATCGTAATAAAAATGAATCCAATGGCTGCGTTTTTCTTTTCTTTTTTCATTTAAGCAAGTTTTCTTTTGATGCAAAGGAAATAAAAAAATCCCAAATTCTTAGAATTTGGGATTTTGAATAGCTAAAATCATTAGAATGGTTAGGAGTTCTTAATGAATTTTAGGAAGAAGTTAAGGAGTGAAACATTTACAACTTATTTCGCGTTTTGTTCCAATGCCTTCACCTAGAAGATATAACTCATTTTGGTACTGATTACCATCATAATCCTGAGCAAAACTATATTCATCATAACTGCATTTCCCATCTTTAGTTTTGCCAATAGTAACATTTATTGTTCTTCGTAAAGGAATACCCGTGTACTCATTTTTTGCAATATACCAACGATCTGAAGTAATTCTAACTTCTTTTGGTGTATCTCCGTAGTTTCTGTTTTTATAAGCAGCAATAATTTTTGCTTCTAAGGCTTTGTCTGTCATTTTTGCTTTTGGTAGACAAGCTTGAGGATCATTGCGATCAATAGGTGTGTTTTTAACAATCATGTCTATTTCACCAACAGCTATAGGTTTGTAATCAAAGTTGTCTCCAAAACCAGCTGTTTTAAAAGGCACAACTTCAATTTTTAACTTATGAGTTCCAGGAGTTAATAAATCTTGCTTTCTTTTAAGATCAATCATCAAAGATTCTCCGAAATAAAGATCGTCTGTTCCATCATTAAATTCAGCCCTATGTGTCGCTAATCCATGCATGTCAGATTCTTTAAATTTGAAAGCATAACTTGTATTTGTTACTTTTTGTCCATCAAGATAGAGAACAAATAATATTTTACTTTGGTACTCAAATGGTCCTCTATTTTCGTTTATTTCTTTTGGTTTTATTCCACTTTGTTCCAATTGTAACATCATACTATTTGCTGGAGAATTAGCAAACCAAGCTCTCATGGATAGTTTATCTCCAAATGTATAGGTTTTGATATACTTAGATTCTGGTAAGGTACGTTCAAATTCTTCATTAGAAAAACATACTTTTCCAATGTTATTTTGATATTGTGGCATATCTAATTTTTCCTCAGGATAAAGTTCTAATTTACTTTTCCCGCCTACTTTTTCTTTTAATTTTCCTAATAGTTGAGCTTGTGAGTTTATTGATAAAACAAGACAAGCAAATAAAATAATTTTTTTCATTTCACTAATTTTTAAACTATGCTACTTGTTGTTTTTTTAAATGTAATTTATAGCTCATAAAGGCACAACCCGATGCTACAACTAATCCAATACAAGCAATTAACGCTAATGATTTAGGATTAGCACCAGAAAAAGTTCCTTCTTCTATGTATGGAGTGATATACCATAAAACAATAGATAAAACAGACACAAGAATGCTTAACGACGTAACGGCTGCTTTTTTCATGAAAGCAACAATTAACATTGCAAATGCAAGGGCAGCTAAAAGAATTCCTGTATTTCCTGCATAATCTACCTGCCATCTTGGCGGTACACTTTCAATAAGCTCTAAATTATCTTGAATTTGAGGGTCTTGAATTTTGGTTACATCAATTCCTTCTTTTTTTAATTTATCAATTTCTGTTTGAGCTTTTTCTACTAATTGATACACCTCGTCTGTTTTTTTTGGGTCGCCATCTGTTCCCATTCTGTTGTCAATGTTTCTAAAAAGTATGCTAGCGCAAAATCCGCCTACTAAAAAGGCAAAGACCATAAAAATTAAGGATACTGTTCTCATAAATTTAGTTTAAATTGGTTAATTATTTAGTTATCTTTTTAAAAAATATTTTCAATTAATAAATAAAATATTTCGCTTTATTGCTTAATTATTTTTACTGTTTTAACTTCATTATTAGAAGTTACTTTTATCCAATAAGTACCTATTGACAAATGAGCAACATCAATCGTAGCTTCGTTGCTGTTTATGGTTTTAGTCATCAATTCTTGCCCTATGAGATTGTAAACTGATATTGCTGAAATGTTATCATCTAATGAAATAGTAAGAACAGTTTTTACGGGGTTTGGATAAAGTTTTATTTTATCTGATGAGAAAGATTCAATCCCAAGAACTTGTGTTGTAAATGACCCACCAGAAGACCAGTTAGTTTGTGTATTGCCACAAATTGATTTTACCCAAAAATAATAAGTTGTATTTGGTGCTAAATTATTCAAAACAGCAAAAGTATTTGTTGTATTTCCAGTTATAGCATTACTAGAAAAAGGATC
>NZ_JAGKWP010000060.1 GCF_021151785.1 Flavobacterium sp. | reverse complement strand
TAATTATTTCTACAAGATGGGATTATAGACCTTCTAAAACATCAATTTTAGATATTTTACTTTCTTATTTTGCTATTCTAATATCAATATTGCTTCCTTTATATTCAAATACGTGAAAATGAAAAATAAATTCTACACCTACATACAAAACCTACAAGATCAAATCTGTAAAGGATTAGAAGCTATTGATGGTAGTACCAAATTTCGTGAAGATATTTGGGAACGACCAGAAGGTGGCGGAGGTCGCACACGAGTTATTGAAAACGGAGCTGTTTTTGAAAAAGGCGGTGTAAACATATCAGCCGTTCATGGAAAATTGCCTGATACCATGCAAAAAATGTTCGGTGTAGGAGAAGCGGATTTCTTTGCTTGTGGATTGAGTTTGGTGATTCATCCGAAAAGCCCAATGGTGCCTACGGTTCATGCCAATTGGCGTTATTTTGAAATGTATGATGAAAACGGTAACATCATCAACCAATGGTTTGGTGGCGGACAAGATTTAACTCCTTATTATCTGTTTGAAGAAGATGCCAAACATTTTCATCAAACGTGTAAAACGGCTTGCGATAAACACAATCCTGAGTTTTATCCAAACTATAAAAAGAAATGCGACGAGTATTTCTGGAACGCACACAGAAATGAAGCAAGAGGAATTGGCGGTTTATTTTTCGATTATTTGAAAGAAACTGAAAACATGTCGATGGAAGATTGGTACAATTTCGTAACCGAAGTTGGTAATTCGTTTTTACAAGCGTATGTGCCAATTGTAGAAAGAAGAAAAGATTTACCCTATACCGAAGCACAACGTACATGGCAAGAAATTAGACGTGGCCGTTATGTAGAGTTCAATTTGGTTCACGATAAAGGCACTTTATTTGGACTAAAAACGAACGGTAGAATCGAAAGTGTTTTGATGAGTTTGCCACCCCACGTACAATGGGTCTACGATCACCATCCTGAAGTAGGAAGTGAAGAAGAAAAATTAATAAAGGTATTACAGCATCCTAAAGATTGGTTTTAGATTTCAGAATTCAGCTATCAGTAATCAGCAAATAAAAGATTATGAGAGATTATAAAAAATTGCAGGTCTGGGAAAAATCTCATCAATTAACTTTAGAGTTGTATCAAGAACTAAAAAATTTCCCAAAAGAAGAGCTTTTTGCCTTAACAAGTCAAATGAAAAGATCATCTAGCTCTATTCCTACAAATATTGCTGAAGGAGCGGGTAGAAACACAAATAAAGATTTTGCTAGATTTTTAGCAATCGCTTATGGCTCAATTAATGAATTGGAATACCAAATTATACTTAGTACCGATTTAATGTTTCTTGAAAAGTCAAAAGGAGAAATTTTTTTGGAAAAAATCAAAGAAATTAGAAAAATGTTACACGGATTAATAATTAAAATAAACAACTCTGAAAGCTGATATCTGAAAGCTGACAGCTAAATAATAAAAATATGTTTCCAATACACAGAGGTCGTCGTTTAAGAGTAAACGAATCTATAAGAAGTTTAGTAAGAGAAACCAGCTTGAGTCCGGCTGATTTTATGTTTCCTATGTTTATCATGGAAGGAGAAAACACTAAAGTGGAAATTCCTTCTATGCCAGGAATTTTCCGTCGCACTTTAGATTTAACGATGGAAGAAGTGAAAGAATTATTTGCTTTAGGCATTCGTGCGGTTAACATCTATGTAAAAGTTAGCGATGATTTAAAAGACAACACCGGAAAAGAAGCTTGGAACGAAAATGGTTTGATGCAAAGTGCCATTCGTGCTATAAAAGCAGCTTGTCCCGAAATGATTGTAATGCCAGATGTCGCTTTAGATCCGTATTCGATTTATGGTCACGACGGAATTATTGAAAAAGGCGATGTGGCCAATGATGCTACGAATGATGCTTTGGTAAAAATGGCGGTTTCTCATGCTCAAGCTGGTGCCGATTTTGTTGCGCCAAGTGATATGATGGATGGTCGTGTATTACGTTTACGTCAAGGTTTAGATGCGGCAGGTTTTCATAATGTAGGCATTATGAGTTATTCGGCTAAATATGCTTCAGCATTTTATGGTCCGTTTAGAGATGCATTAGATTCGGCACCAAAAGATGCTGATGTTGAAGTACCAAAAGACAAAAAAACCTACCAAATGGATTATGCGAATCGAATTGAAGCGGTTAAAGAAGCCCTTTGGGATGTAGAAGAAGGCGCTGACATGGTCATGGTAAAACCTGGAATTGCTTATTTAGATATTGTTCGTGAAGTGAAAAATGCAGTAAATGTTCCTGTAACGGTTTTCCATGTTTCGGGTGAATATGCTATGATTAAAGCGGCTTCCGAAAGAGGTTGGTTAGATCATGATAAAATTATGATGGAGCAATTAATGTGTATTAAACGCGCAGGAGCCAGTTTAATATCAACTTATTTTGCTAAAGAAGCGGCTATTTTATTAAACCAATAAACTGATTTATATCAGTCTTTCCATGAAAAGTATTTACTACTTTTGGATAGAAAAAATACGTAAAATGAAAAAAATAACTTATACTTTTTTAACCGTAGCTTGTTTCTTTTTCTTGACTAGTTGTGGGAAAAAAACTGAAACGGACCCCATGGGTAATTCTGTTAAAGAAGCGACAACAGTTCAAACACCTGAAGAATTAGGTAAAGAGATTTTTGAAGGAAAAGGAACTTGTGCTACATGTCATAAAGCAGATGCAAAAGTAATTGGACCTAGCTTAAAAGAGATATCAAAAATTTATAAAGATAAGAAAGCGAGTATTGCTTTGTTTTTAAAGGGCGAAGGAGAACCTTTGGTCGATCCTAGTCAGTATGAAGTAATGAAAGCGAATTTTGCTATTACTAAAACGTTATCTGATGAAGAATTAGACGCTCTAGAAGTTTATATACATAGTTTAAACAAATAAGTTTAAGTCGTCTTCGGGCGACTTTTTACTTTTTAATTGATGAATCACATTCTTTATTTTCAATGGAAGCTTCCCCTTTTACAAAGTCATAGCATTCATTTAAGGAGGGATAAACAAATTGTGCTATTTCTTGGATAGGATGAAAAAACATTGAATCTTCTTTTGTTCTCTGGCTTAATAACCAATTATTAAAATTGATCTTTTCAACAAATCCTATTAGTACACTTAAAATAAGGACTGTTTTCAAAACACTTAAAAAAGCGCCTCCTAATTTGTTAAGCCAACCTAAATAAGCGAAATTAGCCATATTTGAAAAGAGTTTTGCAGCCATTTGAATACCAATTATTACAAGTAGAAGAGTAAGTATAAAAGCTGTAATTTGGATGTATTTTGGATTCCAAGAAAACCATGATTCAAGTGTTGCTCTAACAAAAGATGAAAATTTAATGGCTACATAAATGCCAATAAGTAAGGAGAAAAAAGAAGCCAATTCAACAAATAATCCATTCTTTAATCCTTTATAAAGAGCATAAGAAAGAGTAATAGCAAACAAAATATCTACAAAAAGCATTATTATTTTTTTAGCAAAGTAATCAAAATTTATTGAATTTGAGAATGTAGCCCTATCTTTGCAATAAAAAAATATGTCGAGAGATAACCTCTTAAAAACACGTTGGGAACAAGTAGTGAAAATACTATCTAATCGTTTTGCAGATGGCGAAACTATGGATTTAGATAGCATCATCTATTTGATAGGCGTGCAAGAATTGGGAAAACCCAATCACACTTTTAAAAAAGATGAAAAAGTAAATTTAATGCATATTGCTATTTGTAGGTTATTAGAACCTTATGGCTATTATGAGTTTGACTATTTTGATAAAGAAGGTTGGCCCCACTATAAAATAAAAAGCCAACTTCCCCCTCTGAAGGCAGGTGAGCAAGCCGTTTTAATGAAAGAAGCCATAGTGCAGTATTTTTTAGAGAAAGGGTTAATTGAATAATAGTAATAAATACTGCCACGATGGGAATGACATCCTTAAGATGATGAAGTTTTTAAAGTCATCATTTTAAGATAAAATGGACAGCGTGAATTTTTATCTTATGAAAATGGCTTGAGTGCAGCCAAAATAAATAAATAAATATTCTTAAGAATTTAGTAAATTTGCACTCAATTAGAACAAGACCATGATTGACAAAATAAAACAGCATATTGAAGAGGCTAAAGCATTTCAAGCTGATAATAAAGAACGTTTAGAGGAATTCCGAATAAAATATTTGGGTGGTAAAGGTATATTAAAAGAGTTTTTTGCTGAGTTTAAAAATGTTCCGAATGAATTAAAAAAGGAATTCGGACAAGTTATAAATGAATTGAAAAACACGGCTGAGGAGAAAGTCAAATCGATTCAGGAGCAGTTAGAAACTAAAGAAGAGTCTAAAGGACAATTTGGGGATTTAACCCGACCAGGATATCCTATGGAAATAGGTTCAAGACATCCTATTTCTTTAGTTAAAAATCAAATTTTAGATGTGTTTTCTACGATTGGTTTTAACGTTTCGGAAGGTCCAGAAATTGAAGATGATTGGCATAATTTTACGGCTTTAAATTTGCCTGAATATCATCCAGCTAGAGACATGCAGGATACTTTTTTCATTCAGACAAATCCAGATATTTTATTACGTACGCATACATCATCTGTTCAAGTGCGTTACATGGAAAACAATAAACCACCTATTCGTACGATTTCTCCAGGTAGAGTTTTTAGAAATGAAGCGGTATCAGCGCGTTCACATTGTATTTTCCACCAAGTAGAGGGTTTATATATTGATAAAGATGTTTCATTTGCAGATTTAAAACAAACATTATTATATTTTACCAAAGAGATGTTTGGAAAATCTAAAATTAGACTTCGTCCTTCATATTTCCCATTTACTGAGCCAAGTGCTGAGGTAGATATTTATTGGGGATTAAAAACGGAAACCGACTATAGAATTACTAAAGGTACTGGTTGGTTAGAAATTATGGGGTGTGGAATGGTAGATCCAAATGTATTAAAAAATTGCGGAATTAATCCGGAAGAATATTCAGGTTATGCTTTTGGAATGGGAATAGAACGAATTGCCATGTTGTTATATCAAATAGGAGATATTCGAATGTTTTATGAAAACGATGTGCGATTCTTAGAGCAATTCAAAACTAGTTTATAAAATAAAATCCCGAAGTTGTTTCGTCTTCGGGATTTCTTTTTTTACTCTTTAATTATTTTTTTGGAGATTGACTTGGAGTCGTAAGTTTTGATTTTAATGAAGTATATACCTTTTGTTAAATCTTTTATGCTTACGTCTTCTAACGCATTAATTTTGTTTACTGTTTTAATTAGTTGTCCAGTTATAGAGTAAATTTCAATTTTTTCTACATCTTGTGTTAATGTAAAATAATCTTTTGTGGGATTTGGATAAAGACTCAGTTGATTTTCAATAGTAATTGATGAATTAGAAAGCACAGTTGACAATTGATTTCCATAGATTCTATATTCTCCTGGGTTGAGTGTAATTGGGTTAGTGGTATTACTAACGGTTATATTAGTTCCATTCATTAAATTGTACCAAGTCCCAGTGTAAGGAAAATCAGGAGTTATATTTTGAGGCGAAGTGTATAAATTAGCAAGTATAACCACATTTTTTAATTGTGTTACTGGTAAAGCATTATCATAAATATAGATACGTTGCTTCAAATTATCTCCACTTTGAGGACTAATAGCAAATTGTCCATTAAAAACACTTTCTTGAGTTTTAAGCTTCATGAATTTGCTATAATCTGTATATACCTGATTTCTTGGAGCGGTATTTAACCAATTTTCCACCCATTGAGGCTGTGGTTTTGTTTCAAGTTTACAGTCTCCAGCAGTTGTGTCTGTTTCGGTATTTACGGTACTATTACTGCAAGTATAAATAGAGTCATCCATTGCTAATTCTTGAAAATGCCAAATCATTTTAGGACCTGGTATTAGCACACTTATTGCTCCAAGTGCAGCCATTCTGTTAATTGCATTACTTTCGTTATTTAAAACAGGATTTGTTCCTGAATTAGAACCATAGGTTTTTGCTTCAAACATCATACGATCTTTATCATGACTTTCTGGATATCCTATTAATCTTTTGCCAGTAAAACCTCTTGTATTATAATCCATTCGAGCAATATTTCCTGTTGTATTTGAATAGCCCATGGCTAATTCTTTATACTGAGTATACATTTCGCCCCACATCATAATACCTTTTCCTTCTGCTATTCTATAATTAGCCCATTGTTGTTCTTCAATATCTGACCCTAAATGTTCAAAAATAACATAATGGTTTCCGTCTAAACTCCATGAATAATCTGCATATTCTTTTAAAACATCAACACGATCTGCTTGATAGCCATTAGTACAAGCATCATTTCCTGGTGAACAATTTTGAGTAAATCCTTTGGTTAAGTCCCATCTAAAACCATCAATTTTAAATTCGTTTATCCAATGCTTTAGTGTTCTTTTTACATAGTCTTTAGTAAAGGTAGATGTATGGTTAAAATCTTCTCCTACACTGTAACTATGACGTGCAGTAGTATTAAAATAAGGGTTTTCTGTACTTGGACTCCCCCAACCGTCTCCGTCAGGATCATTCATCCACATACGAACCATTGGATTTCTTCCAAAGGCATGATTAAAAGCAATGTCTAAAATGATAGCGATTCCGTTTTGATGGCATAAATCAATAAATTCTTTTAACTTATTTTGAGTACCATAAAATTTGTCTAAGGCCATGTGGAAGGAGGTGTTGTAACCCCAACTTTCATTTCCTTCATATTCCATTATTGGCATTAGTTCAATTGCATTAATACCTAGATTTTTAAAATAATCAATTTTGTTAATCAAATCTTGGTAGTTTCTATTGGTGTCAAAATCTCTAATTAGTACTTCATAAATAACTAAGCGGTCTTTATTTGGCTTATTAAAATTAGTTACTACCCAAGGGTAAGGTGTTTGTCCGGTTTGTAAAACGCTAACTTCTCTTTCTGGTCCAGTTGGGTAACTAGGCAATCCAGGATAAGAGGTAAAAGGAATCCAAGGATCATCATAAGGAGATAATACTAGTGTAGAACATGGGTCAGCTGTTTTAACAAGTTTTGGAGTATTTGCGATTGGGGTTTGGTCAACAACCCAATATTGGTAAAAATAAGAAACACCTGGTGTTAAGCCAGTTAATTCAATCCAAAATTTAGATGAACTAATATCTTTTTTCATAGCATAACTACTGTTTGGAAGCCAGTTGTTGAAAGTTCCTGCTACATAAACAAAATCTTTTAAAGGTGCGTCTAAAACTAGAGTAGCCTTGGTTGGATCTGTCGTGTTGTAGTTTATACCTATTTCTAGCCCCCCAGGTAGTGCTTGATTTATCGTGTTAGGGTTGACGATTACCATGAATTTTTTTGAAAGTGTTGTCGCTCCTTGAGTAGCTGTTAATTCAAATTCAGTATTGGTAACTATGGAAGTCGCTATATATGAATAACTAGAAGTAGTCTGAGTGGCTGCAGCAATTAAACTTCCATTGGCTTTTAATTGGTAATTAGCCGTACCGTTTGTATTTGTTGCACTAATGGAAATAGATCCACCACTGTTTTGAACAGTTGTTGAATTTTGAATCGGATTTATTAACGTAAAGTTAAAAGCTCCCACTTCAGTTACAATGTCTTGAGATTTTTTATCACCGGTACCATCTTTTGCTTTTACTAAGAAACCCATTTTCCCAATTCCTGTAAATCTATTGTAAAAAGCATTTGGAGTTAGAGTATAAGTATAAGTATCGGTAGCAGTATTGTAATTTAGTCTATTAGTTTCAGAAGAATTCGTCCATATTCCATTTGTTGGACAATCCAGTATATTGGTATCATTTACATCAAAAGACCAAGCCCATAGATAAAGGGCATTTCCAGTCACACCCCATGTTGCCTCATTAATTGAGTTGCCATTTATTGTTATAGTAATACTTTGATTATCCTCAAAAACAGATGGATTAATCGAATATGTAGCTGTTTGTTGTTGAGCCAGCAACGTAGCAGTCAATAGTGTAAAAAATAAAAGTAGTATCTTTTTCATAGAAGATTTTGGTATTTAAACTATTTAGATGCAAAAATAGGACTGTTTCCAGTCCTATTTTTAATTAATCTACTGTGATAACTTTATTTACGTTATCAAAAATAATTCTTCTAACAGCAGTAGGTCCAACATATCTAAAATTGCTATCCCCATCAAGTCCATTAATTAATTCGGAATCAATAGTATAACCATTTGTAACATACCAAGGATAATTTCTGTTTTCTTCACCCCAACTATCACCACCATTGTTTGCTGTCCACAATCTGAATGTTTCACCATTATTCATTTGAATAATTGATTCATATACTCCGGTGTTTATTAATCTACATTCTGATTCATTATTTCCAGCCCATGACCATCCACCAGGTGTAGCAGCACCTACTAACCAATGTGATAAAGGTTCAATGCCAGAGACAACTGAACTTCTTCCTATGCTGATTGATTTGTTTACTTCATTCACAATGATTTTATGAACGCCAGTTGCTCCGTTGAATTTAAAGTTTTGATCTCCATCATTTGCGTTAACTAAAACGCTAGAAATTTTATATCCATTGTTTGCGTAAAAAGGATAATTTCTCCCTGAACTCCAATTTCCATTTTCTGTGAATATACGGAATGAATCATTTCCACTATTAGCAAAGGTTGTTCTTGCCGTTAGGATATTGTTGTCACAAATCATTGAAACAGGAGTTGACCATCCCCATCCAGCATCTGGTACACCTGCACCTACTAAGTATTGACTTAAACAACCATAAGCAGTTACATTGAAAATAATTGGACTAGTGTATTGTTCTTGAGTTCCAGCAACTGAAGCTTTAATTCTAACTTCTATTGGTGTTGAAACAAAAGGTACACCACCACACAATAATGCAGGAGTATTTAATTGCCCCATAGTAATTACAGTATTAGTAGCACCATTTGTGATACTAGATAAGGTAAAAGGTACTGCAAAGTCTGTGTTTACTTTAGCAATTTGTACTTCATAAGTAACAGCAGTGGTTACTGAGTATTGCGCAGGAGCCCAATTTAAAGTTAAAGCAGCATTGTTAGGAGTAGCTTCAACTAATACAACACCTTCTCCATCTGCAGGTGTAATAATACGGAAAGACGGATCGTTTTTTGCTTCTAGGATTAATTTATCACTTTCATCCTCACAGGAAACTAAGCTTGTTAAAGCAAATAGTAAAACGAATGATTTTAAAATATTTTTCATAATTAATTGTAAGTATTGATTAATAACCTATATTTTGAGTTAAATTTGGATTAGAAGACAAACTGATTGCAGGGATTGGATATAAATTTTTATAAGTAGGTATACCAACACCACTTTGAGAATTTCCTTTCCAAGTCCAATTATAGTTAGCACCGGCATATTTGCCAAAACGAACTAAATCTTGTCTTCTATGACCTTCCCAATGTAATTCCCTTAAACGTTCGTCTAAAATGAAGTCTAATGTTAAGTCACCAGAATTAATATTAGCACTAGAATTGTTGTTTGCTCGTTCTCTTAAGTAATTAACATAGGTTACTGCTTGAGAAATTGAAGCATTACCTGCGCCTCTAATTGCACATTCAGCATACATTAAATAAACATCAGCTAAACGGAAAAGAGGGAAATCAGTGTCCACAAAGGTTTGGTTTGGCCCTGCAATTCCTGTTGAAGAAACGTTAGAGTACTTTGCTAAAATAAATCCTTGATTTTGAGTAGCAATTGAGTTAATCTCAATGGGTCTCGTGCCAGAAATAATTGTTTTTCTCTCATCTGAAGAGAATGAAGCACCTTGGAACTTTTCAACAAATTGTTTTCTTAAACGCAAAGCGCCTCCCCATCCTCCTGAACCTACACCAAGAGAAACACCATTTTGCTCAATTGAACCTACTTGGCCATTCACCATTACTGTGGTTGGACCATAATTTTGAGTAACATTTCCATCAGATTGTAAAGTGAAAATCATTTCTGTAGATGTATGATTATCAGCTTTGAAATTATCTAAATAATTGTTTTCTAATATATATCCACCAGAGATAATATTATTACACATGTTCACACAGTCGTTGTATTTGTTTTGTCCAATGTAAACTTCCGCATTTAAATACATTTTACCTAAAATCATCCAAGCAAAAGCCTTGTCAACGCGACCATATTCATTTGTTCTTGGAGCTTTTAAATTAGGTAAAATTGCATTTAATTCTGATTCAATGAATGTGAATAATTGTGCTCTATTATATTCCGGACCAGCTATTCCGATAGGGTCATTTTCTGTGTAGAAAGCAGCTTTACCAAACATATCCATTAAATGATAATAGGCTAATGCACGAAGTGCACGAACTTCATTTCTGTAATCTGCAATATTTGTAATTAACTGAGCGTCGGTTACTCCACGTTCATTCAGTTTTTCAGAAGTAGTTTGTCTTAAATATTCATTACAAAATGCAACTTGTGCCATACCGCGAGCAAACATTCCCAAAATAATTGGATTATTCGAAGTCCAAGTATTTCTTTGAATTTCAGCCACACCTGGGTCGTTTTCATAACTCCAAATAACCTCATCTGTGCTTAAGTTTTGTAAGTACCACAAACAGCGACCATATTGACTTGTTCCTGGGTCTAATCCTTGAATATTAGACGATCCTGCTCCTGTTATTCCAGTAAGTGATAGATTTCCATAAACACCAGCTAATCCCTGTTTATAAGAGTTAGGGTTGTTGAAAAAATTTTCGGATAAAAATATATCATCATCTTTTGGAGTAACGTCTAAATCGTTGGTACATGAATAGTTGAGAACTATAACACCAACTAATGCGATTAATTTTGATTTAAACTGTATCATAGTTATTTTTTTAAAATTTAACATTTACACCAACTAAGATTTGCTCTTGTCTAGGATAAATAGTATTGTCTATTCCACCAAAAATCTCTGGATCTAAACCAGAATATTTTGTAAATAATAAGAAATTTGGATTTTGTATACCTGCAGTCAATCGAATGGTTGATTTTCTTTTTTCAGTTTGAGGGAATGTATACCCAAAAGTGATATTGTCAACGCGTAGAAACGACGCATCTTCAATATAATAATCAGAGAAAATTACGTTATTACCTGAACTTGCAAAACCACTTTCGAAAGTTGCTGTAGGTATATTTCCTACTGTACTTCCTACATCTCTTAAAAAGTTAGTATAAGCATTGGCAGAATTAACATTGTTGTAAAG
The DNA here is from genome assembly GCF_021151785.1 of Flavobacterium sp. Classification (GTDB taxonomy): domain Bacteria; phylum Bacteroidota; class Bacteroidia; order Flavobacteriales; family Flavobacteriaceae; genus Flavobacterium. The sequence goes on along the minus strand of NZ_JAGKWP010000060.1, from coordinate 3,903 downwards.
TTTATTTCCGATACTTGCTCTTAAGTTAAAAGCTAGATCAAAATTTTTGTAACTCATGTTAGATTGAAAACCAAACAATATATTTGGGTCTGGATTTTTATAGATATAACGGTCGTTTTCATTCACAATTCCATCCCCATTTATATCAGCAAAAACACCTTCAATTGGCATGCCTGCAGCGTTATATAATTGTTTGTAAACATAGAATGAATTTGGTGTCCATCCTTCTCTATAAATTTGAATTGTGCCTCCTGTACCGCCACCGATTCCTCCTACAGCTAAATCACCTCCAGCGGGTAACTCTTTAATTCTTCTTTCGTAAGTAGACGTGTTAAAGTTTAAATTCCATTTAAAGGCTGTATCTCTAAAAATATCAGCGTTGATATTGAATTCAATTCCTTTTGTTGTAAAACTCCCAACATTTTGAGGACCTTTGTTTGAAAAGTTAGATCCATCAGCAAAAGGGGCTTCTCTAAATAATAAGTCTGTTGATTCCTTGTAAAAAACATCTAAGCTACCTGATAGTCTATTATTAAATAGGCCATAGTCAATACCTAAGTTGTAGTTTGTGGTTACCTCCCATTTTAATTTGTTATTGAAAGGAAGAGGTATTCCAACTATATAGCTACTATTGCCAAATGTATATTGAGAATCAGGATTACCTGTTTGGTATCTATTTAGAAAGTAATCGTTTTCGCCTAAATCTTGTTGACCAGTTACACCCCAACCTGCTCTAAGTTTTAAGTCTGATATAATTTTACTTTCAGTGAATAAGTCTTTGTTGATTTTCCATGCAACAGATGCACCTGGGAAGTTTCCATATTTTTCATCTTTTGGAAAACGTGATGACCCATCTCTTCTATAAGATAAAGATAAGATATATTTGTCATTCCATGTAAAATTAGTTCTACCAAAGAAACCAATTAATACTAAATCTGGAGCAGTATAAGTATCTGCTATTTCATTTTGATTGTAGATATTTCCTGATCCAAAAACTTTTCTTTCAAATTTTTGATATGAATATCCAGCTGTTGCATCTAACTCAAGTTTGCCAAATTTTTTGTTATAGTTCAAATATCCATCAAATAATTTATTTGTTAAATCAGAAGAGTACGTATTATAGTTTCCTAATTTATTGCTTTGTAGGGTTCCATTATCAACGCTGAAAGCTACTGATGAACTTTTTGAGGTTTGGTTTACTCCTTTTCCTTTAGATTGATCAATACCAATATTTACTACAGCTCTTAATTCTGGTAAAAAATGGAATTTATAATCTACTTGGAAATTACCAAAGAAACGATTTACATTGGAACTATTATCATTTAATAAAATATTTCCAACAGGGTTTCTTGTACCTCCAGAAGCCAATTGACTAGTTGTAGTGTTTAATAAAAATTCTGTAAAACCACCCCAATCACTATTTCCACTATAAACTGGTTTTGTAGGATCCATTCTCAATGCTGCTCCTATGGGTGTAGCAGCAAATTTATTTTTTTCATTTGAATAGTTAGCATTTACATTTAATTTAAGGTGATTGTCAAAAAAATTAGGGCTTAAAGCAAGTCCAAAATTCGTTCTGTTAAATCTATCTGTTAAAACTAATCCTTCTTGGTAAGTATTACTAACGGTTAAACGAGTTGGTATTTTATTGAATAAACTTCCACCTAGATTAAGTGTATTTACTACATAATCTGTTCTTCTGTAAATTTCATCTTGCCAATCAGTATCATACAATAATCTTCCTTCAATAATTCCCGGAGTTAATAAATTGTCAGTAGCTGTAGTTGTTGGATCATCAATACCTAATTGATTTGTTAAATCTGGATAGTAAGTTTCTATAGCATTAACAAATTGTTTTGCGTTTAATACATTAATTTTTCTTTTGTTTTTTCCTGATCCATATTGAAAATTGTATTCAACACTAAGATTTTTTCCTCCTTTTTTGGTTGTAATTAAAATGACACCATTTGAAGCTCTTGATCCATAAATAGCAGTTGAAGCTGCGTCCTTTAAAACAGTGATAGATTCAATAGTAGCTGGGTCAATGGTGGCTAAGAAATTTCTTGATCCTGAAGGAGTTCCTTCGTTCGATCCCGATAAAGGTAATCCATCTACCACAATTAATGGTTCGTTGTTAGCAGATAATGAGGATCCTCCTCTAATTCGTATAGCAGAACCCGAAGCTGGGCCACCGCCAGTTGAAATTTGGACACCTGCAACTCTACCGTTTAATAAATTTTCTACCGTAGGTGTAGCTCCTTTGTTAAACTCTTTTGAAGTTATTTGTGTAACAGAACCAGTGGCATCTTTCTTTTTCACTTTTCCATATCCAATAACTACAATTTCATCTATGGATTTATCTCCTGCAACCATTGATACCTCAATGGAAGATTGACCATTATAGGTGATTGTTTGGGAGTTGAATCCTATGAAAGAGAACGTAATTGTGTTTCCGTTTTTTACGTTTTTTAAGGTAAAATTACCTTGATTGTCAGTACTGGTAGCAGTTTTTGTACCTGTAATGGCTACCGTTACGCCTGCTAGTGGTTGAGCATTTCCACTGTCTACAACCCTACCTTTAATTACGCTCTGTGAGAACATACTTAATGGCAACAGGAGCATAAAAAATAGCATTTTTTTTAACGTAGTTTTCATACAAATTGTTTAAGTTAATTGTCTGTTTTTAGTTGCTTATATTTTCACTTCAATTGTTAAAATTATGTAAATAAATCACAAAAAAAAGTTAAGTATCTGAAAAACACCATCGAAAACGTTTTCGTGTTGAAAACTTTATAGTTTTATTGAAAAAAACTTGTGAATTTTATACAAAAAATAATTTAAAAAACAATAAATTGTCATTTCAAAAAAAATAATTTTCTGATGAGAAGAAAAGTTACACTCAAACAAATTGCAAAAGAATTGGATATTTCAATATCAACTGTTTCTAAATCTTTAAGGGATAGTCATGAAATTAGCGAAGAAACTAGACAAAAAGTTCAAGCTTTTGCAAAGCTTTATAATTACAAACCAAATAATATTGCTTTAAGTCTAAAAAATAAAAAAACCAAAACAATTGGGGTGATTATTCCAGAAATTGTACATCATTTTTTTGCCACAGTGATTAGCGGAATTGAGCAAGTAGCCAATGAAGAAGGATATAATGTAATTGTTTGTTTGTCAGATGAATCCTTTGATAAGGAAGTCATCAATTTAGAAATGCTTGCAAGTGGAAGTACCGATGGATTCATTATGTCGCTTTCAAAAGAAACACAATTAAAAAAAGATTTTCATCATATTGAAGAAGCCATCAATCAAGGAATGCCAGTGGTTTTATTTGATAGAGTTACGAATGATGTGTTTTGTGATAAAGTAATCATTGACGATCAACTAGCAGCATATGATGCCGTTCGATTCTTTATAGAAAAAGGATTTATAAATATAGCTTTAATTACAACAGTTGACTATGTAAGTGTGGGTAAACTAAGAACCGAAGGTTACCTAAAGGCATTTAAAGATTACAATTTAAAAGTAAATGAAGATTTGATTTTAAAGATTGAAGACATTGAGCATTGTCAATATCAAATACATGAATTGATTCAAAGAAATGACATTGATGCTATTTTTGCAGTTAACGAGTTGTTTGCTGTAAACGCTATAAAAATTGCACATCAATTAGGTAAAAAAGTCCCTCAAGATTTATCAGTAATAGGTTTTACAGATGGAATTATTTCTCAATTTTCAACACCAACTATCACTACTGTAAGTCAAAATGGAATTAAAATGGGACGAAAAGCTGCTAAAATGTTGATTGATCGTTTGGAGAAGGAAGAGGAAGATGAACAATATACCACAGAAATAATTGAAACAAATTTAGTTTTTAGAGAATCTACGACAACGTAATAG
>NZ_JAGKWP010000059.1 GCF_021151785.1 Flavobacterium sp. | reverse complement strand
GTCCCCTTCGGTGGCTTCGAGAGCCTCAGCCACCGAAGGGGACTCAGCCACCAGAAAAGTGGAGGGTACGGATTTTATTTATTGAAATCTAAATCTCTGTATGCTTTTGCGAGTTGTGGTAATGTATGTGTCGCTCCTTCTATTAGTGCTTCTTTCTTTTTTCTACTCCAGCCTTGTACTTGCTTTTCTCTTCTAAAGGCTTGGTCAATTCTAGTATATTCTTCGTGATATACTAATATGACTGGTAGTCTTTTTTTTGTATGGTTTGCTCCTTCTCCTTTTTGATGTTGCTCTAGTCTTTTTTCTAAATCTATGGTGCTTCCCGTGTAATAGGTCCCATCTGCACAAAGTAAAATATACATGTAGCCTTTCATGGTTTTTATTTTTTTTTAATTCTTTTCATTTGGTTTTGGGGTGGCTTCGAGAGCCTCAGCCACCGAAGGGGACTCAGCAACAGGGAAAAAGTCTGAATAATCGGAAAAGAGGGACTCAGACACGTTTGCGGTGGCTTCGAGAGCCTCAGCCACCGGAAAAAAGACCTCAGCCACCAAGAAAAATGCTTCAGTTACCGTTTGGGGTTTTTCAATGGGTTCGTTTAGCGAATTTATAGGTTTGATCTACCTTATTTGTTACTGAAGTCATTTGTTTTGTTTCTATCTGCTGTTCTTCTCTGGGACGTGATTCTTCTTTTTCTTTGTTGTCGTTTTCTAAAATGCTTTGGGAGATACTTTCTTCATCCACATTGTAATACTTGCAAAACTCTTTAATGGTTATGGGCTGGTGCTTGCTTTTTCCTAAGTCCTTTTTCATATTAGTCAACATTTTGAAACTCATACTGTATTTTTTTCCAAAATAAACCTGAATGTCTTTAGTTTTAATAATTTGTCGCATATTCCTTTTAATTTAATAGCGCAAAATTAAACAAGACTTTTCAGGTTTATTTCTATTTTTCGATAGCTTTTACGCTACTTTTTAATAGTTTTTACGCTATTAACGCTATCACTACTTCTTTTTTAGCACTTTGATACAGTTTCTGTTTCGTGTGCTGGTTATTTATTCTATCGTATGTTTTAATTCGATTATTAAGTATTATACCATTTTTGTATTTCTCATTAAACCAATTTCTAAATACCGTCTCCTTAGCAACAATTAACGATGGGTTTTCTTTTTCAGCCATCATCCGAAAAACATACCCCACATCATCTTGTGTTCTTGCCTCTTTCATTAAATTGTTAAAAAAAAGATAACTTCTATAGTCTTTAAAAATGTAAGTAGGAAAGCTAATTTCTTTTGTCTGTATCTCTTGTTTACTTGAAGTTATCTTATTTATCTGCTCTTTTTTGATGAGTGTGTTGATATGCTTTTCTACCAAGTCAAAGAATGGTTCTGTTATTCTTAGCAGCGTTTCATCTTCTTTAAAAAAGGTTACCCAATCTTGATAAAAGGCCGTCATTCCAATTCTTACTAATTCTAACCATTTCGAATGTTTCTCTGGATTTATACACTTCCATCCTACTTGATTGATCCAATATTCAAATCGTTGTGAGTCAAATTCTTTTTGACATAATGAGCTAAGTACTTGATTTTCTAATTTTAACATGTATTGCACAACTAATCTAATGATAGCCTTACCCATTTTCTTAATCAGCTTTTTAATAATTTTGGGTTCAACACCCTGCTCCTGTGCTTCTTTTTGTAAAAAGGCTTTGATGTTTTTTAAAGGGTATTTTTTAATTTTTTTAAGGGTCTTGCTCAGTGTTGAAGCTCGATGGCTAATCGATTCCAAGTAGTCATCCAAATGCTTTGGAAGTTCCTCAAACTGATTCTGATAAGCTTCTTTAATGGCTTCAATTTCCGTTTGCAGTTTATCCGCAAATTTGAACTCACTGGTTTTGGGGAATTGATACATAGCCTGATCGATTAACTTTTGTAAGTCATATCCCAAATCCAAAAAATTTTTTTTAACTATTTCTATTAAATCATAATACGAATTTAAGGATGAAGAAAATTCGACTGAATTTGCTCGATTTGTACTCATAAAAATAAAATTTAGAATCTTTCAAATTTACAAAAAAAACAATTTAATGGTTTATTTTCTTATATTTTTTACTATATATCGTCTTTATCCCGTACGTATTCCGTACGTATCCCGTATGTATTCCGTATGTATCACTTTTTGCGGTGGCTTCGAGGGGGGTGCGGTGGCTTCGAGGGCCTCAGCCACCAGAGATGAAAACCTCAGCCACCGGAGAAGGGGGATCAGCCACTGGGAAGGAAGCCTCAGATAGCGTGAAGGGGTGGATGACTCGGCTGCGTGCGGTGGCTTCGAGGGGTTTTCCGGTGGCTTCGAGAGCCTCAGCCACCGGAGAAGAGGGCTTCAGACAGCGGGGACTGAATGGAAAAAACTTGAGGTTTTACTGAATTGATTCGTTTTTATTTTTTTACTTTTTTTGTTTTCTACTTTACTTTTTATTCTTTTTATGTATTTACGTTTACTTTATTATTGTTTTTTGTAGTATATCTACCCTTTTTCTTTGTGGCTTATTTGAATTTATACCTTTGACTTGTTGAATCAAAATTGGGTGCGCAACTGTTTTGATTTGGCTTCATTTTTTGTATTATGAATTTAAAAATTAAATTGGAAACAGGGTTTCAGAAACCAAGTTCCGCAGGTATAGTGTTGAAAGGGAGAATGCCCTTAATCGTATTAATTTTAACTCAAAACAATTAGTTATGGCAAAGTTTGAAGGAATTTTTGAAATTCAAGGAACCTTACAAGGTATGTCTTTTTACAAGTCTAAAGATGGAATGATGGTTCGTAAAAAAGGGGGAATTAGTAAACAACGTATTAAAAATGATCCTGCTTTTCAGCGCACCCGAGAGAATGGTACTGAATTTGGGCACAATGCTAAAATGAGCCAATTGGTTCGTAAATCAGTTGCTCATTTACTGTCTTTAGCGAAAGATCATCGTGTTAGTAGTCGGATGTCTCAATACATGAGTAAAGTAAAAAATCTGGACACGGTTTCCCCCCGTGGTGCCCGAAAAGTATGGATAGGTTTAGCTAGTGAAGAAGGGAAACAATTGCTTAAAGGTTTTGATTTTAATATCAACTCCCCTTTTAATTCGGTATTTAAATCCCAATATGAATTGGATACTGGTACCGGTGCTGTTCACATCCCCGATTTCAATCCTGCTACTCATTTAAACCTCCCTCAGGGGGCGACCCATGCTAGTTTTAGTGTTGCAGTAGCTTCATTAGATTTTGAATTAGGTAACTATAACACTACTTATAGTCCTAAGGAAAATTTTGCACTTAGTTCAAGTACACTAGACATTACTTTAACACCGAGTGACTTACCAGAAGGTACTGGTACCCTTTTTTTCTATTTCTTGATTGAGTTTTTTCAAGAATTGAATGGTGTTCAATATCCTTTAAAAAACAATTCACATAATGTGTTGTATTTGATGGATGTAGTTTAACTTTTCTATCTTTTTGCTTGAGTCCGTATCAATAGATACGGACTTTTGTTTTTTAAGGGTTGCATCAATCCAAACTATACTTTCAATATCTATTTTAACATTAAATTCAATAGTTTTACTTTGCAGGTACTCCTTTTATTGAAGCCATATCTGTACTATTTTTAACCACCATTGCTTGTCCGCCAATGCTATTTTCTTTTCCTATTTGGATGAATTGTTTCGTTGCGGCTCCGATCCCTACTTCTGTTTTTTCTCCAATCTTTGTGTATCCTCCCAAATTTACGCCTGGAGCTAAAGAGGTATAACTATGTATCGTTACATTATGTCCTATGGCACAATTCATGTTCATCACAACAAAATCATCAATCACTGTTTCATAGTTGATGGAACAGCCAGGGTAAATAATGCATCCTTTACCCATTTTAACTTGATTAGATATCCAAGCTCTTTCTGAAATTAATGTTGGAAATTCAGCATCAAGGTGTTTGACTTTTTCAACCAAACTGGCTTTTATTTTTGGGAAGGCTATTCCCCATACTACTGCTATATTTTGTTTAATGTAATCGGGAAGTACCTCTAAAGTTCCTAGTACGGGTATGCCAGCTATGGTTTGTCCTTTTTTGCTTAAATCATCATCTAAAAAACCTATGAAATCATATTTCTCCGTAAATTGATTAGGATTATATGCTATAAATTTACCTACACTACCCGCCCCTACAATAATGACTTTTTTTGTATTTTGACTCATGAAATTACGATTTAAAAATTGGTCGTTTAGTTTGTTCCATTAAAAGGTTGCATTGGTCGTTCTTCTGATTGGTTAATTCCTTCTCTAACAAGTACTTTTTTGACTGTTAACAATAGTATTTTACAATCCAAGATCAAGCTCACTTTATCTACATACTCTACATCTAAAGCAAATTTTTGTGTCCAGCTAATACTGTTTCTTCCATTAACTTGTGCCCAACCAGTTATTCCTGGTCTTACTTCATGTCTTCTTAATTGTTCTGCTGTATATAAAGGCATGTATTTAAACAATAAAGGTCGTGGCCCCACTAAACTCATTTCTCCTTTTAAAACATTAATTAACTGAGGTAATTCATCTATTGATAATTTTCTAACCCATCCTCCGAATTTTGTTATTCTCAAATTATCAGGCAATAAATTTCCTTCCGCATCCTTTTCATCCGTCATTGTCTTAAATTTAATAATATTAAAAGGCTTTTTATTTTTACCTGGTCTCTCTTGAAGAAAAAATGGTTTCCCGTTATTTTGTTTATATAAAATTAACGTCACTAGCCCTATTATTGGAGCTACTCCAACTAATGCCAATGCTGCAACGATAATATCGATTAATCTTTTAAAGAAATTTTTATACCCCATTTTCTATTACAATTCTACTTTTTAATTTTATTGACCCTGTTTATTCTCTCTTTATTCTTCTATTTTAACGATTTTTCTTTTTCCTGAAGCAAGAAGAGGAATATTGTCAACTCTTGTAATTTTAATTTCTGCCTTTTGACCGATGTATCCTTTTAATCTTTGTCTCATTTCTTCAGCTTCAGATTCACTTAATTCTTGTTTACTGTTTAAAAGTAACTCAAATGTTTTATCTTTTTTTAGTATTAATTGAAATTGTTTTAGTTTATCAAATGTTCTCAAAGCGTAATCTACTGTGTGAGGAGAAATCAATTTTCCTTCAAATGAAATAAAATCTAACCTTCTTCCTTCAATTTTTGAAAGAACCAAATGTTGCTTTCCTTTTTCATCTTTTACCCATTCCATTACCCCTACATCTCCTGTATCATATCTAATCATGGGTAGTGCAAAATTGAATAAATCTGTAATTACAATTCTTCCGGGTTGTCCCTTTGGTACTTCTTCATTGGAATCAAAATCTAAAATTTCAATTTTGAAGCTAGCATTGTTGATTTTATAATTATTCCCCAAGTTCGGTATTTGATGAGCAAAAAATCCATTCTCTGAGTTAGAATATCTAGAATAAACTTTCGTATTTAATTCTTGCTCCACTACTTTTTTTGCCTCTTCATTTAGCGCTTCCGCCATGGTAATGACACAAGATACGTTTTTTATTTTAGGCACTTCAATCTTTTCACTTTTCAACACCTGAACCATTGCTTCTAAAGAAGATGAATAAGCTAGAATTGCTTTTTTCCCCTTTTGATTATGCAGCTGTTTTACTAGTTTTTGCACCATATTTTTATCCACTACACTGGTATTGACTTGGACAATATTTTTAACTATTCTTTGCAGTATTCCTAAATCATTAATTTCATTCCAGATTCTTATGTAATATAGTTTTTGTCCAAGCGTGTGTCCGCAAGTCTCCGAAAAGTAATAATTATCTGCTATTTGTCTTTTGGTTTTTTCAGGATTGTGATAAACTAAAAAAGGCACACCAGTAGAGCCACTTGTTGTTACTTTTCTTAACTTATCTAAGTTGTATTCTTTATTTAAAAATGCTTCTCTATCGCTATTAATTTTGTTTTTATTGATAACTGGAAATTTTGAAAAATGGTCAACACTTTGATAATCGGCATAAAAATCGGTATTCTTTTTTGCCTTATTTAACAAAATCTCTATTCGCTTTTGATGGTATTTTTCTATTTGATCAAGGTTTTGCCAATTGTTAATTTCTTTAATTCCATTAACACTTTTCTTTATTTGATTCCCACGAATAAAATCAATAGCTTGAATTATAAACTTTTGCATTAGTTATTCCATTTACGTAATTTATATTTTGCCAAAGTTCTTGCTACTCTGGCTCTAGTTTTAAGTAAATACATATTGATTTTGTATTTTACTCCTTTGTACTCTGTAAATACTGGTATTAAAACTTTTTTTCTTCTATTTTTCTTAAAAAAAGTTAAATAGTCTTGTTCTGTTAATTTGTATGGTTGTGCGTATTTTTCAAATCTACTATCGTTTATCGTTGTTTTACCTTGATAAACTATTTTAGTATTTAGGTTTTCTCCTTGAATTTCAAACCAATGTAAATAAAATTGATTTGTTTTTAAATTCCATTCTAAACCTAATTCTTGTTTAGAAAAATCGGGATACGTCATTTCTCCATTTACATAGGTACTCCAGGGAATGAAAAAATTTCCTAATCCATATAGTATTACTCCTTCTTTGTACAATTCTCCACCTTGGATACAATGCGAATGACAGCCCACTATTACGTTTGCTCCAGCGTCGATTAGCTCTTTTGAAAATTTACGATAAGAAGGAAAAGGAAGAATTTCTAAATCAAAACTCCAATGAAAATAAATTACTATTTTCACTTCTGGTTCCTCTTTTTTAATTGTTTTGATTCGATTTAACAATCTTTCTTCTTCAATTATTGAAACGTAAACTCCATTAGTTGGATTCTTTTGATGGTATAATAAAAAATCCCAACAGAAATTAAAAATGATTATCTTTTGCTCTTCTTCATAGATTACTAATTCAGGTTGTATCTTATTTTTTTGACTTCCTGCCCCCAACACTTTTAATTTTTGCTTTTCTAATTTGTCAATTGTTGCATCAAAATACTCGGGGATGTCTAGTGTATGATTATTAGCTAATGCACAAACATTCACATTACCTGCTGTCAATGCCTCGACTACAGAAGGATGGTTAAATAGTAACGGTGTTTTCTCATTTACTGAGTGCTCATCAGAAATTAAACCTTCTAAATTACAAATTACATTTTTAGTAAAGACTTCTTTGTTGTCTTCAAAGAAATGCTTTAAAATTGCACTATGTTTTTCTGTTGGTGAAGCTATATCTCCTATAATAATCATAATTCATATATTTTTTGAATACCATTCCAAATTTTTTCCTTAGTGAATCTTTTTGCCCATTCTATTCCATTTTTACCATGTTCGGTTCTCAATTGAGGAGCTTCTACATATTTTTCTAAAGCGTCATGTAATTCTTTTTGGCTTTTAACTTGGTATATTGTTCCATTAACTCCATCATTTACGGCATCAATACAACCGGTAGCATTACTTACTATCACGGGAATCCCCATTGCTGCAGCTTGAATCGGTACATTAGGAAATCCTTCTCTCCATGAAGGTAGTACAAAAATATCAAATAATGACATATACAATGGCACATCATCTTGAAAAGGGATATGAATTATTCCAGGATGAGATTGAAATCTATTTTCAAAATCAGGCTCACACTTGATATGTCCCATTAGAATTAATCTTGTCTCCTTATATTTTTCAAATATTTTTTCAAATGACTCCACTAATTCAAATGCGCCTTTGTGCTGTGTCACTCTGCCTACAAATCCAATTACCAATTTATTTTCTAATTGATACTTACTGATTAATTCTTTACGTTTATCTGGATCAATTGTTTCTCTTTTGAAAGCTGTTGTGTCTACTCCATTTGAGCTTCCTTCCCCTATAACATAAGCCTTTTGTGGTTGTGAAACCCCATATTTTAACGCTGCATTTTTCAAAGAAGGACTAACATAGATGACTTTATGTGCTAAACTAACGGTATACTTTTCCATTTTTTCTAGTATCCATCTTTTAATCCCTTTTTCGGTTTCAAAACGCAACCCCCTACACGTATAAATTCGTGTTTTAACCCCAAGCATTTTAGCCGCTATCATTCCAAGGAGTCCCATTTTAGGGGTACCTACATTTACTACATCAGGTCTTACCTTTCTGAACTGTTTTATTACTTGGATTAAAGAAATGACATCCATCACTGGATTTATATCAGGAACGACTTTTATTGGTAAATGTTTGATTCCTTCTTTTTGACAAAAAATAGGTTCTTTAAAATGGTCTTGAGAAATTAGGTATACCTCATATCCTAATTCCTTGAAATATTTTGCTTGTCCATCTAACAATCTAGAGCTTCCCCCTACTGTTACGCCTAAAATTAGTTTTTTATTTTTTTCCACTTTATTTTGATAGCTTTTTAAAATCTTCATCCAATCTTTTTGCCATTATTTTATAATCTCTATATGATGTTATAAAAGCTTTTCCTCTATCTGATTCTAGTTGCATATTATTTTTATCTGACCACTTTTGATTTAACTTATCCGCTATTAAATTAGGATCAAAACTCTCCAAGAGTTCCTGCTCGCCAAAAGCTGCATTTATAATATAATCTTGTTCCGCTATTCCTTTGTTAGCAATAACACAACAGCCTGCACCTAAATATTCCATCAATTTTGTTGGTGATATTTGTTTAAAAATTTCTGATACAGGAATTGTTGAAAGTCCAATTTTTGTTTGACTTAAGATTTTTGAAATTTCAGTTCTAGACACTTTGCCATGAAAATGCACTTTATCCTTTAAATTCAATTTTTCTACATATTTTCTAATTTCAATATTGTCGTTTTGATTTGTTGATTCTCCCCAAATATGAAAATCTAATTGCCCGTATTTTTGATTATAGCAATTTATTGCATCAACCATTAAATCTATCCTTCTACTTTTAGCTAATGTTCCAATGTATGTAACGTCATACATTCTGTCCTCAATTTTATTTTCATTTTCAAACATTGATACATCCACTCCCATAGGATAAATAATATATTTATCTGCATATGCTGGCCACACATCAAGCAAAAAACGTTTCATTTGTTCACTTATCAATAAAATTCCGTTTACATGATTCATGAATAATTTTCTAATCATTAAATCACCATATCGTTTTATTCTGTATGAGATTGATTTTTCAGAAGTAACAAATGCGTGTAAATGAGATATTTGATGAAAATGATTGCGAATGCTATTCTTTCTCATGAGAAGCCATCCTAAGATTAAGAAAGCGGGATCGTTTCTGGAGAACAAAATATCAAAAGGCCCTTCATTTTCAATTATTTTTTTAAATTTAAGAATTTTATGTATTTTTAAAAGAAAAAAGTTCAATGAGGGTTTTTCAATAGTTATGTATTTAATTCCTTCTACATTCAATTCATCAAGATTACTTTTGTAACCTACGAATGTTACTTCATAACCCATTTTAGGCATCGATTTCTCCAATACCCCTTGAATAAACGAATGGTCTGTTGGCAATTCTTTATCCACTAGGACGACAATTTTTTTCACCATTTATTATTATTAATTTTAGGAAATTTTATAATATTCTTTATACCAAGAAACAAACTGATGAATTCCTTCTCTTATGTTTGTTTCTGGTGAATAGCCTGTTAATTTATTCAATTTATCAATTGAAGCGTAAGTTTTGTAAACATCCCCTTCTTGCATAGGACACATTACTTTTACTGCTTCTTTTCCACAACTGGTTTCTACTGCATCAATAAAATCTTTTAATGCTACTGGTTTATTGTTTCCGATATTGAATATTTCATATTTTTCAAAAGCATCCATTTTATTGATAACTGCCTCAATTCCTCCTACCACATCATCAATAAATGTGAAATCTCTCATTAAATCACCATTATTGAATACATTTATTGGATTGTTATTGAGAATTGCCTTTGTGAAAAGAAATGGTGCCATATCAGGTCTGCCCCACGGTCCATAAACAGTGAAAAATCTTAACCCGATAGTTTTAATATTAAATAAATGACTATACACATGAGCCATTAATTCATTGCTTTTCTTTGTTGCTGCATAAATACTAATTGGGTTATCCACATGGTCTATTTCTTCAAACGGACTCTTATCTGAATTTCCATAAACAGATGAGCTAGAAGCATAAATCAACTCTTTAATATTGTACTTTTTACAACATTCAAGAATATTAATGAATCCTACCACATTAGAATTTATGTATGCTTTTGGATTTTCAATAGAATACCTCACTCCTGCTTGTGCTGCTAGATTTATTACTAAATCTATTCCATTAGTTGAAAAAAGTTGATCTAATCTCTCCTCATCCGTTAAATCTAATTGATGAAATGAGAAATTATCTTTTCCTAGTATTTTTTTTACGGGAAGCTCTTCAATTTTGATTTCAACTCCAAGTTCTTTTAACCTATCGATTTTTAATTGAACCTCATAATACGAGTTCAAATTATCAATTCCAACAATAGTGTGCCCTTGACTTAATAATTTTTTGGCTAAATGAAAACCAATAAATCCAGCTACACCACTAATTAGTATTTTCATATTATTTCTTGTTAATTACGTTTGCTATTCTGCTAATAATTGTAGATTTCTTAAAATTCTGACTTGTTTTTATCGCTTTTTGGGCTAGTACATCTCTAAAGTCATCTTTTACTATTAAATCATCTATTGCTACTGCGAGTTTTTGAGTATCACCAGATGGCACTAAGATTCCGTCTACTCCGTTTGTTATCATCTCATTGGGACCCGCTACAAAATCAAAAGCAATACAACAACAACCTGCTGTCATGGCCTCTGCTAGTGCATTTGGAAATCCTTCACTTCTTGATGGTATAACAAACATTCCTGCATAGGCATAACATTTATCTATTTCCTTAACCTTTCCTAGAAATTTTATCCTATTAATTACTCCTAGTCTTTCTGCTTGTTCTTTTAGTGCTTCCCCTTCCTCATCACCTCCAGCTATATGTAATTCCCAATCTTGATTCTTTAGTTTAGCGAAACTTTCAATTAACAAATCAAATCCTTTTAAATAATCATTTAACCTTCCTACGGCAAGAATTACTTTTTCTCTTTTTATTTCTGGGAATAATTGCACTTCTCTAACGCTATTAGGAATAACTATTACTTCGGTTTTTTTAAAATATTTTCTTTGGTATTCCGCTGCTATATTTGTTTGTGCGATTACCCCTTTGGGTGGCTTAATCGAAAAAGCTAATTTATTAATTGCTCTCATGGGTTGTCTCCATACAAATAAGGGACTGGATCTTTCAGATAAAAAATACGGGTATTTTGTTCCTAGTAAAGCTAAGGCTGTAATGGCTCCATAGAACTTATTGAAAACTAAAATATGCTCTGGATTTACGCGCTTTACTTCTTTTCTAATCCATAGTATAGACTTGAACAAAGATAACTTTGTTTTATTAAAACCTTGTGGCTCTATGATTTCAATGCCTTCATTAAGTTTAAAAAAGGCTTCTTTTTTAAACAAAGATAAAAAGTATACTTTGGCACCTAGTTCACTCAATCCGTTAGCCGTATTGGATGAGGCTCTTTCAATCCCACCCATGGCAAGACATGGCGCTATAATTAGTATTTTATTTGCTTGCTTATTCATTTAGAAATGTTGCTATTATTTGCTGTTCGTATTTTTCATCCTGAATATCTTCTACTATTCTACCTCCCTTAGCTTCACTTGTGTATTTTCCTTTTAATTTTACTTTTTCTGTGGCTCCTTGCAAATACCATTCGTATTCCACATCTAAATTTCCGATGTCAACTGCTTGGTATCCTATTTTTGCTAATTCGTAGCAGATTGGCTTCGCAGTTGGACCCATGGCTACCATTATCAGACTATCTTTAGGCATTGTTTTTGCAAAATTTAATAAACTATCAAATTGATCAAATGCATCATGTGCAGGCCCTACTATCCTTTTTACACTTTTTGCTTTTTCAAACAAATTATTACCTACTCCCAGTCTGCTTTTACAACCTTCAATCAAGACTATATCTCTATTTTCCCAAATCCTCATTAAAGATTTAAACCATTTTTCACTATGTGACCGATCGGCATAATCCATATAGGGTCTTGTCATACTCGCATTGTAATAGATTTTTCCAGCAAGTAAATAAGGTTTAATTCTAGGGTACGTCCAAACAATAATTGCCCTCCATAACAATTGAGATTTAGGCTTCAAATTTTTTAGTGAAAAGTAACCAACAGGTAACCCAACTAAAATTTTATCCTGTTCTGATTTTAGTATTTCAATAAAATAATTTCTTAATCTTTCATCTTGTTTTTGAAACGGTAATGAACGTTTTTCGGCCATATATAGCAATTCGCCATCTCCAAATCTGCAAATGGAGCAATTGTCCTCTACAATTTTATCAATGGTTTCAGGAATAGATTTTACTTTTGGCAGAGGATACCATTTAATTACTATTGGATACCAAAAACTTAAAAAATGTTTAAACATTTTTCTTGGTATCGAAAACACTTTACTGTATTGTAAATTAAAACTCACTTTAAAATATTTTTATTTAATTAATCCATTTATAATACCACATTTGAAAAATAAGAATTCTCCATATTAAGTTTGGATACCTTAGTTTATCTTTTTTAAATAACATTAATGATTCACGGACATATTCATAATTAAAAAAACCAGATTTATTAATCATTTCCTCACTTAAAAATTCATCAATTAAAAAAGACAACTCATTATTTAACCATTTGTAAATTGGTAAATCAAATCCAACTTTTGGTCTATCCATTATAGACTGAGGTATATATTTATAAACAATCTCTCTAATTGGCTTCTTACTTGTTACTCCATCATGTTTATAATTGTAAGGAAGTTTAGCCGCAAACTCCATCAATTTGTGATCTAATAAAGGTTCTCTTCCTTCTAGAGAGTACCCCATAGTTGCTCTATCAACCTTAACTAAAAGATAATCTCTCAACACATCATTAACACCTAAAATATAAATTTCATCTAATTGATCTTTTAATTTCACATTAACTTTTTCTGTATACAATATAGACGATTCTACCTTTAACAACCTATTGAGTATTTCTTTTGGTAATCCAGAATGGTTAATATCAAGTTGGTATATTTTATCCTCTTTTGAAGCCTTTAAAACATCACTTATACCACTCATTTTCTTTTCAATGTGACTATTCATACCTGTAAAAAATGGGGCAGCAGTTTCTAAAAAAAGACTTGTCAAATTAGAAAAAGGTAATGAATTAATTTTCTGTAACATCCTAGGTGTATTTGCAAATCCTTTATATCCTCCAAATAATTCATCCCCGCCATCCGCGGAAAGAGCAACCGTTACCTCTTTTCGAGCTAATTTACTAACTAACATGGTTGGAATACAAGAAATATCAGCAATTGGATCATCAAATAACTCTGGTAATAATGGAATTAAATCGATTGCATCACTTTGTTTACAATCATAAGATGTATGATCGGTTCCTAAATGTTTCGCAATTATTTCAGCATCTTTGGATTCATCAACACCATCAGAAAAACCGATTGTAAAAGTTTTTAATTTTTCAGTCCTATCTTTTTGTAAAATTGCTGTTACTAAAGAACTATCAAATCCACCACTTAAAAATATTCCAACAGGAACATCAGAAACCATCCTTAATTCACATGCTTCCTTGATTAATATCTCTGTCTCTTGCACGGCTTCTTCAAAAGTCCCTGAAAATCTATCCTCTTCATAGAAACTAGAATAACTCCAATATTTTATTTTTTCAATTTTACTGGTAACCAAATCAAAAATTGTCCAAGAACCAACATCTGCCTTGAAGACTCCGGAAAGCATTGTGTTAGGATGAGAAACATATCCAAAATTTAAAAAAGTTTTCAAACTATCCAAAGAGACCTCTTTATTAAAGCCAGCAGTATTAAAAAAAATTTTGAGCTCTGAACCAAACACTAATTGATTATTCATTAAAGAGTAATACAATGGCTTAACTCCTACTCTATCTCTACACATAAAAAGTTTATTCAACTCTTTATCATAGATTGCAAAAGCAAACATTCCTCTAAACTTTTCGACTGATTTTAATCCCCAAGCGTGAAAGCTTTTTAAAACAACTTCAGTGTCTGAGTTGGAATGAAAATGATAGCCTAATTCAAGTAACTCTTTCTTTATGTCAATATAATTATATATTTCTCCATTCAATACAATAACTAAATGCTCATAAAACATAGGTTGTTTACCTAAGCTAGACAAATCTAAAATTGAAAGTCTAACATGAGATAATCCAACATTCCCATATTCATTTTTTTCAAAAAAAATGTCTGAACCATCAGGTCCCCTTTTTTTCATGGCCTTGTTATAAGACCATAATTGATTATCATCTAATTTTTTATTCTTATCAAAAAATCCTGCTATTCCACACATAATTATATTGATTTTGCTAATTCATCCGAAGTTAAAAACTGAACATCTGGATATTTATTAATAATTAACTCAAAAAGTAATTTAAATTTTTGCAAATTGTTACATCTGTTTTGTGGTTCTAATCCTCCGACAAAATTTAATCGATGCATACAAATTATTGCAGGAGTTTTAAATTTGAAAGCTAAATCGATTTTATCCATCGCATTTTTAACCCAATCTATTTTACCATAAGACGGTTCAAAATATACATTTCTAACCAAATATTTCAAATCACATTTTCTATTTTTCTGACCAGTATAATGAAAAACAGTTTCGTATTGCTTATTTTTAAAAGACTGCTGGTACATCACCGTCTGCAAATGTGTAATACCTTCTCTAAGTAATCTATCATTAATTTGATCATTCCACACATATCTAGGCGCAATAAATGTAGTTGAATTGAAACCAAAAACATCTTTAAAAATCTGATGTCCAGCACTTATACTCTCCTCTACAAATCTCTTCTGATCATCATTTTCATATTCAAGTGCAGCCATCAAGTTCTTTCTATTCTTACTCATCTTATTAGAATCAATTGCATAGCAATTACGTTTAAATGCATTCAGAAAATCTTGATTCCCATTTTTAAGTTCCTCTAACCAAAAATTAACATTAATATGTTCTCTTCCATGAAACTGAGGTTGAAAATAATTTTTATTAATCATTTTCTTAATTTGATTTAATACATCTTGATTTTTATCTCTATTGAAATAAGTCAAATTAAAAGGCTCAAAAAAATATTCTTGATATTTATTTTCTTTTATTCTTTCAAAATAT
>NZ_JAGKWP010000058.1 GCF_021151785.1 Flavobacterium sp. | reverse complement strand
GTTTAGTATCCAATATCCAATAAATGAATTACTTCCATGTGTAAAACGTTCAATGGTTCCAATTTTTTCTTTACCATTTTTAAGAAGTAATTTTACTTTTTTGTTTGAAAGCTGTTCCCATTTTTCAAATATGATTTTTGATTTATCTAGTTTCATAATTTTCTCTTTTAAGTTCAATTTTTGTAATTGGTTGATAAAGTAATGGTACTTGTTCTATAATTACATCACTTTTGTCTAATCCAAATGCTTTTTCATCAGATATGCCTATTTCTTTTAAATAACGATAACCATTTAAAAGCAAATTGTCTTTAATTTTAAATTCATTTTCAACGGATAAATATTTTTCTAAAACCACAAATTTAAAATCGGGTTCATTGTTATACTTTGTTGAACCATCTGGTCTTACGTGTAGATTTAACTCTTTGTTTGCTACTAATTCTTGGACTATTTTTTTAAAATACAACTCGGTTTTTGGCTGAATTCTAAATCCGACATTTATATTAATTTTAATCACTTTATCATCTATAAGTTCGGTTACATTGTAACTTAATGTGTATGGTTCATTTGTTCTATTTAGGTGTAAAAACCAATAGACATCGGCACGTTTTGGTTTTTTTGAAAAAATTGATTTGATAATTTTTTCTTCTATATGATGTCTTCTATCTGCTTTAGATAAATAAATTAAATGAGTAGCAAATTTTGGTATGGAATCATCTTCACTTAATTCTGCTAATTGATGACTGTATTTACCTAGTTCAGTGAATTTGGTATAGCGATTATGAATTTTTCGAGCTTTATACCAGATATACATCACCATAAAAATGCCTAATTCAAAGAATAAAAACATCCATCTTTCTTTTATTTTAGCAACATTTGCAATGAAAAATGAAGATTCTACTATAGCGAAAAGTCCAACAATTGACCAAACTGCTATGGGTTTCCATTTTAGGCGGTATCTCAAGAAATAACCTAATAATAAAGTTGTCATCATCATAGTTATGGTTATTGAAAAACCATAGGCAGCTTCCATATGTTCAGATGAACGGAAGTATAAAATCATTAAAACGCATCCAAACCACAATACATAATTCACACTCGGAATATAAATTTGACCTTTAGTTTCTGAAGGTTGACGAACGGCCACTCTTGGCCAAAAGTTTAAGTTTATGGCTTCACTAATTAAAGTATAACTACCACTAATAAGTGCTTGAGAGGCAATAATTGTAGCCAAAGTTGCTATGACAATACTTGGTAGTAAAAACCAATTAGGAATAATTTCAAAAAAAGGATTTCTGCCATTTAAGAAATCTTCATTTTGATGCATTAACCAAGCTGCTTGACCAAGGTATGCTACCACTAAACACGTTTTAACATAAATCCAACTTATTCGAATGTTTTTTATGCCACAATGTCCTAAATCAGAATACAAAGCTTCAGCTCCAGTTGTACATAAAAATACAGAGCCAAGTAACCAAAAACCTTTTGGATATTGACTTAGCAATTCATAGGCATAATAAGGATTTAAAGCTTTTAAAATATCAATATGTAATGTTATTTGATTAATACCAACTATGAATAACATTGAAAACCAAACCAACATAATTGGTCCAAATAATTTACCAATTGTTTGTGTTCCAAAACGTTGAAAAAAGAATAAAAGCGATAAAATTAAAACTACAATACTTACGGTGATTGTATTTCCAGGTTGAATAATGTTTTTAAACTGATCAACCATTCCTAAGCCTTCAATTGCAGAGGCAACTGAAATTGGTGGTGTAATAATTCCATCCGCAAGTAGGGTAGTAGCTCCTAAAATTGCTGGAATCACTAATTTTTTTCCATAACGTCTAACCAAAGCATATAAAGAAAAAATCCCACCTTCTCCATTATTATCTGCTTTTAAAGTCAGCCAAATATATTTGATTGAGGTCTGAATAACCAAGGTCCAAAAAATAGCAGATACTCCACCATAAACTAATATTTCTTCAATTTTTCTTGTTCCAATAACTGCTTTTAAAGCATATAATGGACTAGTTCCAATATCACCATAAATGATACCAAGTGCAACTAATAAACTTGCTGCAGTGACTTTGTTGCTAAAGCCGTGTTTTGTTTCCATAAATAAGTAAAATAATTATGGTACAAAGTTCGGCTGTATCTTATAGGGAAAATATAAAGAATACAGTTGGGAGTATAAAGAAATTATAAAGATTTATTGAAAGCGATATCCCACGCCACTTTCTGTAATTATATGGTCTGGAGCATTTGGATTATTCTCAATTTTTTTTCGAAGTGTACCAACAAAAACTCTAAGATATTGTGTTTCAGTTTGTGAACCAACTCCCCAAATTTCTTTTAAAATAAATTGATGTGTTAATACACGACCTTCATTTTTAACAAAGAGTGCTAATAGATTGAATTCAGTAGCAGTTAACTTTATAACAGCGTCATTTTTTTTGACTACATGAGCAACCAAATCAATTTTTAATGGACCAAATTGAACTAAAGTGTCATTGTTTTCAGATGTATTCCTACGAATTGAGGCCCTAATTCGAGCCATTAATTCAGCATTTCGGAAAGGCTTTGTTAAATAATCTGTTGCTCCATTATCTAGTGCTTTTACAATATCTTCTTCTTGATTTAAAACCGATAAAATGATAATTGATTTATTATACCATGAACGTAGTTCTTTTAAAACCTCATGACCACTTTTATCTGGTAATCCTAAATCTAAAATAATAACTTCAGGAGAATGATTAGCAGCTAATAAAATACCTTGTTTTGCATTTTCAGCATGAATAACTTTGTAATCATTACTTTCTAGTGTTATTTCTAGTAGCTTTCTGATTTGAGGTTCATCATCGATAACAAGTATATCAGCCTTACTCATTTTTTAAGTTATTTATATAGGTAGTTTCTACAGGTACAAAAATATCAAATTTCAAACCATTTGGCTGAATGTTTTTTACTTCAATTGTACCGTTTAATGCATCTGTAAATCCTTTTACTATTGATAACCCTAATCCAGTTCCACCAGTTATTGTTTGTGGTACTCTAAAAAATTTATCAAAAATATAAGGTAAATGTTCTTCAGGAATGCCGTTTCCATAATCTTGAAAGCTTATATGTAAAATTTGATGATCTATTCCTAACTGTATTTGAATTGGTTTTTCTTCAGGAGTGTATTGTAAAGCGTTTTTAATTATATTGATTACAATTTGTTCTAAGAAACCAATATCAGTTTTACAAATAGGTAAATTATCATTGGCTTGAAATTCAATTCGGCTATTATTTTGAAAATTATTTTTTATAAATCGAAACATTTCTTCATTGATATCACACCATTCAAATTTTGGAACAAGTAAACCTGATTCCAGTCGACTCATATTTAAAAGATTTTCTACATGATGATTTAATTTTAATCCTGCAATTTGAATTTCTTGTAGTAAAAGATGTTTGTTTTCAACGGTTATTTTTTCTTCATATTCTTTCAGAATATCAGTGGAACCAATTATAGTTGAAATTGGAGTTCTTAATTCATGTGAAAGCGAATTGAGTAAGGTGTTATATAAATGAAAAGTTTTTTCTTTTTCTTCCTTTTCTCTTGCTTTTTCTTCGATTTTTTTAAGTTTAAATTGTAATACAGCATTAATTAACGCAACTGCAAAATACATTATAAATAATAATAAATCTTCGGGGTTTGAAATGTGAAAAGTAAAAATTGGTGGGATAAAAAGAAAATTCCAAGTTAAAGCACTTAAAATTGCAGATAAAATAGTTGGTTTAATGGTAAAAAACATTGCATGTATTGAAACAAGCATAAGTAAAATTAAAGCAACTATTTTATAATTAAATACATTTTTCAGAAGAAAACAACCTAAAACGGTGATAAGAATTGAAAGCAATACCCATAAGTATTGCTTTTCTTTTTTTATTGTATTTAAATAGGCTACATTCAATTTATTTATTTCTTTCTTCTCGTATCAATCAAATGTACAATTTTCCATTGATTATTTTCAAAAAATAAAGTAAATGAATTGACACCAGAATGACTAAAATTACCATTAACATAAAATTCATAAGGTGTCCAAACATGAGCCATGGCACCATCAATTTGAATTTTATAGTCTAACAGACGTTCTTCAAACTGTAATTCTTTTGGAAATTTTGTAAATGATTGAAAAAAAGTTTGAGCAGTTTCTTCACTGTATTTAGTTCCTTTTTTTGTTTCAGCAATTGATTGTAGTACCATTTTAGGATGACAAACAGCTTTTATTTTTAAAGTGTCTTTTGTATGAAATCCTTCAAAAAATGTAATTATGCTTTGTTTGACTTCTGCTTCTTGTGCTGTTGAAATCATTGAAAAACAAAATATAAAAAGAAGACCAATTTTTTTCATAAGTGAAATGTTTAATTACTTAGTAGTTTTTATTTAAAAAATGTTACATTCCATAACTTTTGTATTAATTTTACAAAATATTTAGCACGTAGTAGCTAAAACTTATTTTTGATATTTGAAATCTATACGATTATGTCTGTAGCAAAAAGCGATTATAAAAGAGTGACGACTAAATCACTTTTCGATATGAAACAAAAAGGAGAGAAGATCTCCATGTTAACGGCTTATGATTATACCATGGCCAAAATTGTAGACACCGCAGGAATTGATGTTATTTTAGTAGGCGACTCTGCAAGTAACGTTATGGCAGGTCATGAAACAACATTACCTATTACGTTGGACCAAATGATTTACCACGCTTCTTCTGTTGTGCGTGCTGCTGAAAGAGCGTTGGTAGTGGTAGATTTACCATTTGGAAGTTACCAATCGGATTCTAAAGAAGCGCTTCGATCGGCTATTCGAGTGATGAAAGAAAGTGGGGGACATGCCGTTAAATTAGAAGGAGGAAAAGAAATTAAAGAATCAATCAAGAAAATTCTTCAAGCCGGTATTCCAGTTATGGGACATTTAGGATTAACGCCTCAATCGATTTATAAATTTGGTACTTATACTGTACGAGCAAAAGAGGAAGCTGAAGCAGAAAAGTTAATTGAAGACGCGCAATTGTTGGAAAAAATCGGCTGTTTTGCTTTGGTTTTAGAAAAAATTCCAGCTAAATTGGCGCAACGTGTGGCTGAAAGTATATCTATACCTGTAATTGGAATTGGAGCAGGTGCAGGAGTAGATGGGCAAGTACTCGTTCTTCATGATATGGTAGGAATGACACACGAATTCAGTCCGAGGTTCCTAAGAAGGTACATGAATTTGTTTGAAGACATGACAAAAGCAATCAGTCAATATGCAGCAGATGTAAAATCGAGAGATTTTCCTAATGCAAACGAACAATACTAAGGTTTAAGAAAAACGTGACCTAAAAATATGTCTGAAAAAATAGTTTCTACTAAAGATAATTTGCAAATTTTATTTGAAGATAATCACTTAATAGTAATAAACAAAAGAATAGGAGATTTGGTGCAAGGAGATAAAACGGGTGATGCGCCATTATCTGAAATTGTTAAAGAATATATCAAAGAAAAATACCATAAACCTGGTGCTGTTTTTTTAGGGGTTATTCACCGCTTAGATCGCCCAACTTCGGGTATTGTGGTTTTTGCTAAAACATCTAAAGCCTTAACGCGTTTGAATGAAACATTTAAAAATAGAGAAACGCAGAAAACGTATTGGGCTATTGTGAAAAATCAACCACCTTTAACTGAAGATACGCTAATTCACTTCATTAAAAGAAATCCAAAAAATAATACGTCTAAGGCACATAAAAACGAAGTTTCTGAAAGTAAAAAAGCGAGTTTGTCCTATAAAATCAGTAAGAAATTAGATCATTATTATGTTTTAGAGGTCGACTTGCATACTGGCAGACATCATCAAATTAGAGCTCAATTAGCTGCAATTGGTTGTCCTATTAAAGGAGATTTGAAATACGGTTTCGACCGAAGTAATCCTGATGGTGGTATTCATTTGCATGCCAGAAAATTAACATTAATTCATCCAGTTACAAAAGAATTACTTGTTTTTGAAGCCTCTCCACCAAATGATGTGTTGTGGAATGAAGTGTAATTTTAGTAAAATATTGTGAATGCAGTACTAATTAATTTTTGTATTTTTGGACACATAAAAAAATTGATATGGCAACAGTAACTTTAGGAGGAAATCCAATACACACAAATGGCGAATTACCAGTAATTGGTTCAAAAGCGCCTGAATTTAAATTAGTTGATGCTAATTTAGGAGAAATTTCATTAGCAAACTATACTGGTCAAAATGTTATTTTAAATATTTTTCCAAGTGTCGATACTGCTACATGTGCTACATCTGTACGTACATTTAACAAATTAGCTTCTGAATTACCTAATACAAAAGTATTATGTATTTCTAGAGACTTGCCTTTTGCTCAAAAACGTTTTTGTGGTGCAGAAGGTATTGAGAATGTAGTGAATTTGTCTGATTTTAGGGATGCTTCTTTTGCAAAAGACTATGGTGTTTTGTTGACTGATGGTGCTTTAAACGGGTTACATGCAAGAGCAATTGTAGTAATTGATGACAAAGGTCAAGTAAAGCATACAGAATTAGTGAGTGAAATTGCTAATGAACCAAATTATGATGCAGCTTTAAATGCATTAAAATAATAAAAAGTTTTTTCAAACACTCTTGCTGTGTCAACTGCAGGAGTGTTTTTTAATGTTACGAAATAGATGAAACAAGACAATCAATTTGTATCAGGTAGAATAAAGAGTATTAAATATGCGGTTTTAGGGGCTTACAAATTAGTTACTACAGAACATAGTGTCATGGTTCAATCTTCACTTGCAGTTGTGATGACTGCTGCTGGTTTTTATTTTAAAATCTCAAGAGAAGAATGGATGATGCAAATTTTAGTGTTTGGGCTAGTATTAGCTATCGAAGGACTTAACACAGCTGTTGAAAAAATAGCCGATTTTATTCATCCAGATTACCATGAAAGAATTGGTTTTATTAAAGATATAGCTGCTGGTGCAGTTATGTTTGCAGCCATGAGTGCAATAGCAGTTGGGGCATTAATATACCTACCAAAATTACTTTAATTCGCATAATGAATGGCAAAAAAAGAGTCTAAAAATATACCTGAATCAAAGGATACTACTTCAATTTTAAAAACGTCAAGAGCACAAAAATTTGTTTTTGGAGTTTTTTTAATTTTGGTTGCATTAGTATTGTTTTTATCTTTTCTTTCCTACTATGTTTCAGGAATAAATGATCAAAGTCAAGTAGAGGCAATAGCTGATCGTTCGGTTCAAGTAGAAAATTGGTTAGGTAAAACTGGTGCATGGTTGGCAAATTTCTTTCTTTATAAAGGTTTCGGAATAGCATCTTTCATACTGGTTAAAATTATTTTTATGATTGGCGCCTATTTAGTGGTTGATTTACCTTTAGCTAAATTGAAGAAAAGTATTTTTTGGGATTTATTTTTAGTACTTAATTTATCTCTATTATTAGGCTTACTTTGGGATGTTATTCCTCATTTATCGGGTATTGTAGGATATGAAATTCATAGTTTTATTGCTGATTATACAGGGATTGTAGGAACGATATTTGTACTCATTTTCAATCTTACCATATTTTTAATTTACAAAATTAAAATGTCTCCTGACAAGGTTAAGGATTTCTTGGAAAAGAAAAATGAATCTATGGAAGATGAATTAATAGTTGGAGAAGATAATATTACACAAGTGCCTATTGCTGAAACTAAGGAAATTGAAGAGAAACTTCCTGTTGAAACCATGCCAGTTGTTAGCCATAAACAAGTAGTAGAAGAGGTCGATGATGACGATAGTTGGCAAGATATGAAAGTGATTCAACGTCCTGATACTACTTCATTTGAAGTTAATAAGGAAGCATTAAAGCCTACGATTCAGCATGCATCTGAGATACAAATTCCAAAGGAAATTCCTTTAGACGCAGTCACAAAAGAACCGCAAATCATCCCTACTGAAGATGCTTCTTTTGTAATTGAAAAACCTGAAGAAGAAGATATTGTTGAGGAAAGTCTAGCACAAAAATTAGTACAAGATTTTGGTGAATTTGATCCTACGTTGGATTTGTCTAATTACAAATTTCCTTCCATTGAATTGCTTAAAGAATACAGCGGGAGTGGTATTACCATTAATCAATCTGAGTTAGAAGAAAATAAAAATAGAATTGTTGATACTCTTCGTAATTATAAAATTGACATTGCTCAAATTAAAGCAACCGTTGGTCCAACAGTAACATTATATGAAATTGTTCCTGAAGCAGGAATCCGTATTTCTAAAATTAAAAGTTTGGAAGATGATATTGCCTTATCATTAGCGGCTTTAGGAATTCG
Source organism: Flavobacterium sp. (assembly GCF_021151785.1). GTDB lineage: Bacteria > Bacteroidota > Bacteroidia > Flavobacteriales > Flavobacteriaceae > Flavobacterium. The sequence continues at coordinate 6,941 of NZ_JAGKWP010000058.1, read as the reverse complement.
TATTATTGCACCAATTCCAGGTAAAGGTACCATTGGTATTGAAGTGCCAAATGCAAATCCTTCCATGGTTTCAATGAAAGGGGTAATAGCTTCTCCTAAATTTCAACAAGCAGAAATGGAGTTGCCAATCGCTTTAGGAAAAACAATTTCTAATGAAACTTTTGTAGTTGATTTAGCAAAAATGCCCCACTTGTTGATGGCTGGTGCAACAGGACAAGGTAAATCAGTCGGCTTAAATGCGGTTTTAACGTCTATTTTATATAAAAAACATCCAGCAGAAGTTAAATTTGTTTTAGTCGATCCTAAAAAAGTTGAATTAACACTATTTAATAAAATTGAGCGTCATTATTTGGCTAAATTACCTGATGCCTCTGATGCCATTATTACAGATAATGCAAAAGTTATCAATACATTAAATTCATTATGTGTGGAAATGGATAACCGTTATAACTTATTGAAAGATGCCTCGGTTAGAAACATTAAAGAATATAATGAAAAGTTCAAAAACAGAAGGTTAAACCCTGAAAATGGTCACCGCTTTTTACCTTACATCGTGTTAGTAGTTGATGAATTTGCAGATTTAATTATGACCGCAGGTAAAGAGGTTGAAACACCAATTGCTCGTTTAGCTCAATTGGCTCGTGCTATTGGTATACATCTTATTATCGCCACGCAGCGTCCTTCAGTAAATGTAATTACAGGTATTATTAAAGCTAATTTTCCTGCACGTATTGCTTTCCGTGTAACTTCTAAAATTGATTCGAGAACCATTTTAGACAGTCAAGGCGCAGATCAGTTGATTGGACGTGGAGATTTATTATATACACAAGGTAATGATTTGGTTCGTGTACAATGTGCTTTTGTTGATACACCCGAAGTAGAGCGAATTTGTGAATTCATAGGGTCGCAAAAAGCATACCCTAATGCTTATTTATTACCAGAATATGTAGGAGAAGAAGGAAATGGCATAAATTTAGATATTGATATTTCTGAACGTGATTCTTTATTTAGAGATGCAGCAGAAGTAGTAGTAACAGCGCAACAAGGGTCCGCTTCTTTAATTCAGAGAAAATTAAAATTAGGATACAATAGAGCCGGTCGTTTAATTGATCAATTAGAAGCCGCTGGTATTGTAGGTCCATTTGAGGGAAGTAAAGCTAGAGCTGTTTTAATTTCTGATCTAGTGGCACTAGAACATTTTTTAAATAACGAACAAAAATAATTGATTAAAATAGAAATGAGAAATTTTTTGAAGATTACCGCTTTATTTTTATTGGTAGTAAGTGCACAAGCTCAAGAAAAAAATAAAGCAAAAGCCTTATTAGATCAAGTAGTGGCTAAAACCAAGTCATATAAAAATATTGTAATTGATTTTAAGTATTCTATATACAATGCTAAAGAAAAAATCAATCAAGAAAGCAAAGGAAATGTAGCTATGGAAGGCAACAAGTATGTGCTTAATTTTATGGGTATGACAAAACTATTTGATGGTAAAAAAGTTTACACTATTGTACCAGAGGATGAAGAGGTAACCATTTCTAATTATGATGAATCAGATGCCAATTCTATTTCACCAAACAAGATTTTTTCTTTTTTTCAAAAAGGGTTTACTTATTCAATGGATATTAAACAAAAAGTAGGTGGAAAACCAATTCAATATGTAAAATTAACGCCAACGAATGCAAAAGACCAGCGTAAGGAAATTTTAATAGGAATTGATACAAAAACAAAACAAATTTATAACTTAATTGAATTGGGTAAAAACGGAACAAAAACAACGTTAACTGTTGCCTCATTTAAAGTTAATCAGACATTAGCTAAAACATATTTTACGTTTGATAAAGCGAAGTATCCAAAGTATTACATCAATAAAGCTGATTAATTCCTGTGAAAATAATAGATAAATATTTATTAAAATCTTTTTTGATTACGTTTACTTCGGTATTCGTTATTCTTTTTTTTATTTTCGTTTTACAAAGTATTTGGCTTTTTATTGCGGAATTAGCGGGTAAAGACTTGGATTTTATTACCATTTTGAAATTCATTTTATTTTATTCACCTATAATGGTGCCGCTGGTGTTACCACTTTCAATTCTATTGGCATCTATCATGACTTTCGGTAGTATGGCAGAAAATTATGAATTTGCAGCAATGAAATCAGGAGGCATTTCCTTAAAACGTGCCATGCGTGTCTTGGTTTATTGTACTTTGATCATGAGTTTAATAGGTTTTCTTTTTTCTAATAACATTATTCCAGAAGCACAATATAGGTTTGTTAATTTACGTAAATCAATTCTTCAAACAAAACCAGCGATGGCCATAGGTGAGGGGCAATTTAATAAAATAGGAACCACATTTAATATTAAAGTAGAGAAAAAGTCTGGCGAAAATGGTGAATTTCTAGAGGGAGTTACGATGCATATGAAAAAAAATGAATTTTCTCCCGTGACTACCGTAATTCGTGCTAAAAGAGGCGTGCTTAAAAGTGATGATCATACCAATATTTTACAATTGGATTTAATTGATGGTTATTATTATGAAGATATTTATTCGTCAAAAATAGAAGAAAGAAACAAAATGCCTTTTGCAAAAAGTAGTTTCAAAAAATATACTATTAATATTGATTTAGCCTTGTTAAATGGAAGTAATGAAGACTCTGGAGAGGTTGTTAATGCACATAATATGTTAAACATGAGTGAATTGAAATACACAATTGATTCACTAGAACGAAATTATAAAAAAGACGTTTTGTCCTATAGCGAAAATTTAGATCAAAAAACTAAAGAGGCAAATGAGTTATTTAATACCCAAAGTTTACTTAATGTAGATCAGTCCTCATCAAAAGATTTTAATAAAGATTTATTAGACTTATTTGCTCCTGATAAGAGAGCAGCAATTAAAGAAATTGCTAAAAGTCAAGCAAGCAATGCTGTTTTTACTATGGATGGTTATGTGTTTGATTTAGAAATTAAAAGAAATTACATCAATGATTATTGGATTTCTTTTTATGATAAGTTAATAGTAGCTTATTCATGTATGTTAATGTTCTTCATTGGAGCCCCACTTGGAGCAATTATCAGAAAAGGAGGCGTAGGATTACCTATTGTATTTGCAGTGCTTATTTTCATAACATTTAATTTTGCTAATACATTTGGTAAAAAATTAGCAGGACAAGATGCTATTCATCCATTTATAGGTGTGGCGGCAGGAGCTTTGTTATTAACACCATTAGCTATTTTCTTAACAAGAAGAGCTACTAATGATCAAAATGTTACTATTAATTTAGATTGGTTGATTGAGCCAATCAAAAACTTATTTTCTAAATTAAATTTGGATGACTTAAAAGCTCAATATGCAAGGACTTCATTAGACACAATGAGTATCAATTATGATGATTCAGATTACCAAGATTTATTAAAAAGGGATACGAATATATTAATTGAAATGGTTGCAAATACCTTGCAATTTGGTTATCCTAATTTATACAGAAAAAAAGCATTAAAAATATTAGAATCAAGAGGAATTACTCAAGAAGAGTTAGAATTGGAAAATAAATTAATCGATTTAGATTATTTAGAAATGTATTACTTAACGGAAGAATATAAGCGTACTTCAAAAGCCGCTTTAGTATTTTATATATTAGCCATTATTTTTGTAACATTGGTTAAACTGAAAATACTATTTGGGCTATTTGCTGCTATTTTTGTGGTTTTCACATTTCTATTTGTTTTTAAATCGACAACTTATGTTAGCGTCATTGAAAATAAAACAACTAAGAAAATACTAATTAATAAAATTATTCTTTTAGTTGGGGCTTTCCCTTTCTATCCAATCTTTTATTTTTATAATCAATCAAAAATAAAGGAAGTACTAGCAGAATATAAAAAATAATATAAGTAAACACACAACAAGCAATATGAGTAAAACCATCCAACTCAACACCATTGAAGAGGCTATAGAAGACATTCGTCAAGGAAAAATAATAATAGTAGTTGACGACGAAGATAGAGAAAATGAAGGTGATTTTTTAGCTGCAGCAGATAAAGTAACACCTGAGATGATTAATTTCATGGCAACACATGGAAAAGGATTAATCTGCACGCCTTTAACCGAATCAAGATGTAAAGAATTAGAATTACATGCTATGGTATCAAATAACACGGATAACATGGAGACAGCTTTTACTGTTTCGGTAGATCTTAAAGGTAATGGAGTAACTACAGGAATATCAGCATCAGACCGTGCAAAAACCATTGAAGCATTAGTGAGTCCAGAAACCAAACCTTATGAATTGGGTCGTCCGGGTCATATTTTTCCACTTATTGCAAAACAAGGAGGAGTGTTAAGACGTACGGGACACACTGAAGCTGCGATTGATTTTGCCCGTTTAGCAGGTTTTTCTCCAGCAGGTGTAATCTGTGAAATTATGAATGATGACGGAACTATGGCTCGTTTACCACAATTAGTAGAAGTAGCCAAAAAATTTGATTTAAAATTGGTTTCTATTGAAGATTTGGTTCGCTACCGCATGCAACACGATAGCTTAATTAAAAAGAAAGAAGATTTTGAAATAAAAACTAAATTTGGAACATTTAGATTACGTGCTTATTTACAAGTAACCAATAAAAAAGTTCATATTGCATTAACTAAGGGAAGTTGGAAGAAAGGAGATGAAGTGGTTACTCGTATCAACTCTACACAAATTACAAATGATATTTTAGGGAATTTAACCTCTAAAGAAGATAAACATTTAGAGAATATTTTCGCTAAAATGGAGCAATATGATAGTGCAGCTATTTTGTTTATCAACCAAGAATTGCAATCTACAGATTTATTAGACCGCATTTCTGAATTGAGAAAATTACAAGAAGAAGGTATATTTGAAGCGCCAAAAATTAAGATTGATACTAAAGATTTTGGTATTGGGGCCCAAATTTTACATGATATAGATATTACTAGAATCAAATTAATGACCAATTCTTATCAAAGTAAGCGAGTAGGAATGATTGGATATGGTTTAGAAATAACTGATTATATTAATTTTTAATGCTAAGTGATAAAGATAAGCATTGGATAATCAATTGATTAAAAAATAATCTAAAAAAAGTTAAATATTTCGTTTGGAGATTATAAAAAAGAGGCTATATTTGCAGCCGTAATAATCGAAACAGATTATTGGAGGAATGGCAGAGTGGTCGAATGCGGCAGTCTTGAAAACTGTTGACTGTAACAGGTCCGGGGGTTCGAATCCCTCTTCCTCCGCAAAGAATTACATAATAAACGACTAATCATATCTTTTTTGATATTGGAGAAATGGCAGAGTGGTCGAATGCGGCAGTCTTGAAAACTGTTGACTGTAACAGGTCCGGGGGTTCGAATCCCTCTTTCTCCGCTGAAAAAAATCCTAAATGGTGTCAAAACCCTGAAAATCTTATGATTTTCGGGGTTTTTTGCTTTTGCTGATATACCAAATTATTCATTGAATCTTATTGCTAAAGGGACTAAATCGAGACCCTAGAAAAAACTAGAAATCTAGGGTCTCGCTAAAATCCCTTAACCCTTGTAAACACTGGGTTTAAGAATGCGTTTAATAGCTAGTTCATTCATTAAACATCTTGTTTGGCTTGGATTGCGAATTTAAATTGATAAATAATTAATTAGTCAGTAAAATGAAAGCGAAAGTAAACCTGCATTTTTATGCAAAATCCACCAAGGCTAATGCCAAAGGGCAATTTCCAATTTATGTCCGTCTTACTGTAAATGGAATCAGAACAGAATTCAGTACAAAAAAATTTATTGACCCTACCCGATGGTTATCGGAAGCGTGTAAAATGAAAGGTGCTACAGATGAAGCTCGTTCAATAAATAGTTATCTTGATTTAATAAAATCTAAAGTATTGGATATTCAAATGGAGTTAATCCATAAAAATGAAAATCTAAACATTGAAAACTTTAAAGAATTACTTTTTGGTTCGGAAGAAAAACAACGTATGCTTGTTCCAATTTTCGAGGACCACAATAACAAAATCAAAGAGTTGGTTGGCAAAGAATATGCACCAGGAACATTAGAACGTTACAAAACTTCATTGAGTCATACTAAAGAATTTTTACAATGGAAATATAAAGTTTCCGATATCGAGATTAATAAAATAGATCATGCCTTTATAACCGATTATGAATTTTGGTTGCGAAGCGTTAGAAATTGTGCCAACAATACCGCAGTAAAATACATCAAGAACTTCAATAAAATAATCAAGCTTTGTTTAGCCAATGACTGGCTTGATAAAAATCCATTTGCGAATTACAAATCGAAAGTTAAAGAAGTTGAGAGAGTTTATTTATCTGAAAAAGAAATTCAAAATATCATCAACAAAGATTTCAAAACCGAACGATTGTCTTTAGTTCGCGATATCTTCCTTTTTAGCTGCTTTACTGGACTTGCTTATGTAGATGTCAAAAATTTGACAAAGTCGCACATAAGCATAGGTATTGATGGCGAGAAATGGATTTTTACACACAGACAAAAAACCGAAACCGCTTCTAAAATTCCAATTCTTCCAGTAACGCAAATGATTATTGATAAATATGCCAATCATCCACAAAGCAGTAATCAAGATAAACTACTTCCCATTCTTACCAATCAAAAAATGAATGCCTATCTAAAAGAAATAGCCGGAGTTTGTGAGATTGAAAAAGAACTAACCTTTCATATTGCACGACACACTTTCGCAACAACCGTAACACTTACAAATGGTGTTCCAATAGAAAGCGTTAGCAAGATGCTTGGTCATAAAAATTTGAGAACCACACAACATTACGCTAAGGTTTTAGATAGAAAAGTAAGTGAGGATATGATGATTTTGAAGAATAAATTTACTTTAACAGATGCTGCATCAAATACCAAGGCTATTTAAACAATTATAAAAAATATAGTTTAATTA
>NZ_JAGKWP010000057.1 GCF_021151785.1 Flavobacterium sp. | reverse complement strand
ATATATAATAAATCAGTATCTCTCTCATAGTAATATATAATATATACAGGTAGGTATTCTTGATGGCTTTTTTAAAATAGAAGCAAGTATAAATTATAATTGTATTTTTTTAAAATAGAAAAATTGATTGATGTAGTTGTGTTGTTGTAAATAATTTAATTTCTTTTAAGGAAAAAATAACATTAAAACAATGTAAAATATACTTAAATAAACCACAATATGGATAGCATTGTATAATTTTGCAGACGAACAAAACTAAAGTTTAAAATTAATAAAAAAATAAAATGAGTAAAATATTGATTACTGGAGGAGCTGGTTTTATTGGTTCAAATTTATGTGAGTATTTTTTAAAAAAAGAACATCAAGTAGTATGTTTGGATAATTTTGCGACTGGACACAGACATAACATAGCCCCTTTTTTAGATAACCCTAGCTTTAAATTGATAGAGGGTGATATAAGAGATTTGGAGGTGTGTCATAAAGCGGTAGAGGAGATAGATTATGTTTTACATCAAGCAGCCTTAGGTTCAGTGCCACGTTCAATTAAAGATCCAATAACGTCTAATGAGGTTAATGTTTCAGGCTTTTTAAATATGCTTGTAGCGTCAAGGGATGCTGGGGTGAAAAGATTTATTTATGCAGCAAGTTCTTCTACTTATGGAGATTCTGAAAGTCTTCCTAAAGTTGAAGATAAAATCGGAAAACCACTTTCACCATATGCGATAACTAAATATGTAAATGAACTTTATGCAGAAATTTTTAGTAAAACATATGGATTGGAAACAATAGGATTAAGGTATTTTAATGTTTTTGGAAGAAGACAAGATCCTAATGGTGCTTATGCAGCAGTTATACCATTATTTGTAAAACAATTGATGAAAAAAGAGTCCCCAGTTATAAATGGAACAGGGGATTATTCTAGAGACTTTACTTATGTGGATAATGTTGTGCAAATGAATGAAAGAGCCATGTTGACAACAAATCCAGCAGCCATCAACACCGTTTACAATACTGCGGTTGGAGATCGAACTACGCTAAATGATTTAGTTAAATATTTAAAAGAGTATTTAAGTGCTTATGATGCAGCAATTGCAGGAGTTGATGTAGTTCATGGGCCTAATCGATTAGGTGATATACCTCACTCATTGGCATCAGTAGAAAAAGCTAAAGAGTTATTAGGTTATCAACCAACTCATACAATAGGTCAAGGATTGAAAGAGGCAGTAGATTGGTACTGGGAAAACCTAAAATAAAAGAAGACGAAATGAATCAAACTAAAAAAGGAGGGGGTAACACGTTGTTTATCAGCCTCCTTTTTCAGTAAAAGTAAACGTTGCAAAAATAAGTGTAAAAATTTGCTCATTAAAAACAAATGAGTACTTTTGTTGTTCATTAAATAAATATGCTAGATAGTATAATTACATCAAAGACACGTTTGCGTTTATTAGTAAAGTTTTTTATAAATGCTGCTAATACAGGTTATCTGAGGGGTTTAGCACAAGAAATGAACGAAAACACCAACGCAATTCGTAAAGAACTTAATAACTTAAGTGAGGCAGGATATATTCTAAGGGAAGAGACTGATAATAAAGTAATGTACCACGCAAATACAGCCCATCCACTATTCGCAACTTTACAGCAACTAATTCAAAAATATATTGGTATTGATTACATAATAACTCAAATATTGGGGAGGATGGGAGAAATTTCTCGAATTTTTCTTGTGGGTGATTATGCAAAAGGAATTGATTCAGGTATCATTGAAGTTGTTATTGAAGGAGCGGTGGTAAATCAAGATTATTTAGAGCAATTAATACCTAAAATTAAAAAGGAAATAAAAAAAGAGGTAATAGTGCAAAGTACAATAGAATTTAAAGGTGAAGGACTTTTAATTTTTGAAAATAAATAAAGGTTAAATAAAATTAGATAATTTAGTTGCTAAAGATTAAAGTTAAATAAGTGGAATGCAAAAATAGTTTAATTTTAGTTTAACAATAAATTAAAGCAGTGATAATGCTATTGAAAAGTCAACATCTAAATTAAAAGTAATAACTTAGCATAATGTTTAATTAAATAAGTATTAGTTTGATTTTCAATAAAAAATAGAATAATCAATAAAAGTATAACTACAAAAGATAAATAATAAAGATGAACAAAATTGCCATTATCGGATTAGGCTATGTAGGGCTTCCATTAGCAAGATTATTTGCAACAAAATACCCTGTAGTAGGTTTTGATATTAATCAAAAGCGTATTGAAGAATTAAAACAAGGAAAAGATTTCACACTTGAAGTGGAAGATGAAATATTGCAAAAAGTGATTGTACAATCTAATCCTTTTTTAAGTGACAATACCGGTTTGTATTGTTCAAATAATTTAGATGAAATTAAAGAGGCAAACTATTATGTTATAACTGTGCCTACGCCTGTAGATAAGCATAATAGACCAGATTTAACACCATTGTATAAAGCATCTGAAACAGTAGGGAAAGTGTTGAAAAAAGGAGATGTTGTTATATATGAATCAACAGTATTTCCTGGAGCTACAGAAGAAGAATGTATTCCTGTACTTGAGAAGGTTTCTGGACTAAAATTCAATGTAGATTTCTTTGCAGGATATTCACCAGAGCGAATCAATCCTGGAGATAAAGAACATACAGTTGAGAAAATTTTAAAAGTAACCTCTGGGTCAACACCCGAAATAGGCGAGAAAGTAGACGCATTATACAAAAGTATCATTACAGCAGGTACTCACTTGGCTCCAACTATTAAGGTAGCTGAAGCAGCTAAAGTAATTGAAAATTCGCAAAGAGACATTAATATTGCTTTTGTTAATGAGTTAGCTAAAATCTTTAACATCTTAGATATTGATACACATGCAGTATTAGAAGCGGCAGGAACGAAATGGAATTTCTTGCCTTTTAAACCAGGATTAGTAGGAGGACACTGCATAGGTGTTGATCCCTATTATTTAGCCCAAAAAGCTCAAGAGCATGGTTACCACCCAGAAATTATTTTAGCAGGTAGAAGATTAAACGATTCTATGGGTGAATATGTTGCGGCTCAAGTGGTTAAATTAATGATTAAAAAAGGAATTACTGTAAAAGGGGCAAGTTTATTATTATTAGGAGTAACTTTTAAAGAAAACTGTCCAGATGTAAGAAATACCAAAATAGTAGATGTGGTAAAAGCGCTAGAAGATTATGGTATTCAAGTAACAATTTTTGATCCATGGGCAAATCCAGCAGAGGTAAAACATGAATACAATTTAGTTTGTCACAATGAACTTGTTTCAGGATCTAAATATGATTCCATTGTATTAGGAGTATCTCACAAAGAGTTTCTAAATTTAGATTTGGAACCATTGAAAAAAGAAAATGCAGTAGTGTATGATGTAAAAGGAATAGTAAAGGGAAGCGACGCAAAATTATAATTTAACAATCTTTATTTTATACTCAAAAAATGAAAATTTTCTTAATTTGAGAATAAAAAGAGGGTAAAAATAACAAATAAAAAAATGAATATTCTTTCACTTATTGGTAGAGTAAAACCATTGCTCACAAACGACATTGCCACTTTTGATAATGAGTTAAAAGATTTAGTTCAAAATAATAGATTTCTAGTTATTGGAGGTGCTGGTTCTATAGGACAAGCAGTTACGAAAGAAATATTTAAGCGCAATCCGAAAAAGCTTCATGTGGTAGATATCAGTGAAAATAATTTGGTTGAGTTGGTGCGTGATATAAGAAGTTCTTTAGGATATATTGATGGTGATTTTAGAACATTTGCATTAGATATTGCTTCACCTATTTACGATGCATTCATCAAAGCGGATGGAGCATATGATTATGTACTGAATTTATCTGCTCTAAAACACGTTCGTAGTGAAAAAGATCCATTTACATTAATGAGAATGATTGAAGTAAATATCTTGAATACACTAAAAACCATCAAACAAGCTAAAGACAAAGGAGTAAAAAAATATTTTTGTGTTTCTACAGATAAAGCGGCAAACCCTGTAAACATGATGGGAGCATCTAAACGAATAATGGAATTGTTTTTAATGAGAGAAAGTAAAACAATGCCTATTTCTACCGCTCGTTTTGCCAATGTTGCTTTTTCTGATGGTTCATTATTGCATGGTTTCAACCAAAGAATTCAAAAAAGACAGCCAATAGTGGCACCTAATGATATTAAAAGATACTTTGTAACACCTCAAGAGTCTGGTGAGTTGTGCTTAATGTCTTGTTTGTTGGGAGAAAATAAAGATATCTTTTTCCCAAAATTAAGTGAAGAATTACACCTCATTACCTTTGCAGAAATTGCAGTAAAATATTTGAAAGAGTTAGGTTATGAGGCACATGAATGTACCAGTGAAGAAGAAGCAAGAACATTAATTAAAACCCTGCCTCAAGAAGGGAAATGGCCTTGTTATTTTACAAATAGTGATACAACGGGTGAGAAAGATTTTGAAGAGTTTTTCATGGATGGAGAAGTGTTAGACATGTCACGTTTCCAAAACTTAGGAATTGTAAAAAGCAGTCTTACTTATGAAGATGAAAATTTAGATCATTTTTTACAGAAAATAAATCAAATGGTGGCGGAACAAAAATGGGAAAAATCAGAAATAGTAGATTTATTTCATCAAATGATTCCAGATTTTAATCATAAAGAAACAGGTAAATATTTAGACGCTAAAATGTAATATGAGCTACCAAGAAACCATAAAATTCATTCAAGAAAAATTTGCTACAAACGAGTTTATTCCCTTGCACGCTCCTGTGTTTTCAGGAAACGAAAAAAAATATGTTTTAGATACATTAGATTCTACTTTTGTTTCATCAGTAGGCGCTTATGTAGATCAAGCAGAACAAGTAATGGCTCAAATAAGCCAAACAAAAAAAGCAGTAGCCGTAGTAAATGGAACCTCAGGTTTGCAAATAGCATTACAAGTAGCAGGAGTACAACGAGGGGATGAAGTGATTACTCAAGCACTGACTTTTGTAGCAACGGCAAATGCCATTCATTATACGGGTGCGGAACCTATATTTATTGATGTAGACATTGATACAATGGGTTTATCTCCGAAAGCAGTAGAAGAATTTTTACAGGAATTCGGCGAAAAAAGAGAAAATGGAACTTACAATAAAAAAACAGGTAAAAGAATAGCGGCTTGTGTTCCCATGCATACGTTTGGTTTTCCTGTTCATTTGGAAGAGTTAATTCGAGTAGCAGAGGAGTGGAATATCCCAATCGTAGAAGACGCAGCAGAATCTTTAGGAAGTTATTACAAAGGAAAACACACCGGTTCATTCGGGAAATTAGGAGTGTTTTCATTTAATGGAAACAAAATAGTTACTTGTGGTGGAGGTGGAATGATTGTTACCCAAGACGAAGAGCTTGGGAAACTAGGAAAACATTTGACAACAACGGCTAAAGTACCCCATCCATACGAATATGTACATGATCATATAGGATATAATTTTAGAATGCCTAATTTAAATGCAGCTTTAATTTGTGCTCAATTGGAACAATTGGAAATGTTCTTAGCGAATAAAAGAGCATTAGCAACAGAATATGCCGCTTTTTTTGAAGGGCAAGGAATGAAATTTAGAAAGGAATTAGAACATACAAAAGCCAATTATTGGCTCATGTGTTTAGAATTAGAGAATAGTAAAGAACGCAATGCATTTTTGAAGTTGTCTAATGAAAATAAAGTAATGACCAGACCCATTTGGCAACTGATGTATCGTTTGTCTATGTATCAACACTGTTACAGAGATGCACAAAAAAATGCGGAGTATTTAGAAGAAAGAATTGTAAATATACCAAGTAGTGTTAGAGGATAAAAAAGTATTTATTTTTGGCTATTCAGGTCACGCGTATGTCATCATTGAATCTTTGATAGAAATGGGCTATTCTATCGAAGGATATTTTGATTTTGAAGAAGCGACCATTAATCCTTACGAGCTTACTTACTATGGTTTTGAGAAAAAAGTAGCGGTTAAAGAAATTGTAAAAAATAACCTAGTTTTTCCAACTGTCGGGGATAATGCAATTAGAAAAAAGTTAGTACATTTTTTTGAAGAATTAAGGCTCAATCAATTTACGGTGATTGATAAAAGCGCAAATGTTTCAAAAACAGCCCAAATAGGATATTCTACTTACATTGGAAAAAATACAGCAATTAATGCACAAGCTAAAATTGGAAATGGAGTTATAGTGAATACAGGTGCTATTATAGAGCATGAGTGTCATGTTAATGATTTTGTACATGTAGCCCCAGCTAGTGTTTTGTGTGGAAATGTCACTGTAAATAAAAATGTTTTTATTGGTGCTAACACTGTAGTTAAAAACAATATTAGCATTCATGAAGAAGTAACTATTGGCGCTGGTGCAGTAGTAGTAAAATCAATTGTTGAAAAAGGAATATGGGTAGGAAATCCCACTAGAAAATATGAAATTAAATAACGTTTTAATAATTGCAGAAGCAGGTGTAAATCACAATGGTGAATTGCAAAAAGCCATCGAATTAATTGATGCAGCAGCTCATGCTAAAGCAGATTATGTCAAATTTCAAACTTTTAAAGCCGAAAAAATTGTAAATCCAACTGCTAAAAAGGCACAATATCAAGTGACTAATATGCAAGGAGAAGGAGATACACAATTTGAAATGCTTAAAAAACTAGAAATGGGAGACGATTGGTATCCTATTTTAATACAAAGATGTCAAGAAAAAGGAATACATTTTTTATCCACAGGATTTGATCAGGATAGTATTGATTTTTTGAACGATTTCGAAATTCCCTTTTATAAAATTCCTTCAGGCGAAATCACCAATAAACCCTATTTACAACATATCGCTAGAAAAGGGAAAGATATCATTCTTTCAACAGGAATGGCAGATTTAAAAGAGGTAAAAGAAGCCATCGAAGTAATAGAAGCAGAAGGAATAACAAGAAATAGAATTACCGTACTTCACTGTAATACAGAATATCCTACGCCAATGCAAGATGTCAATTTGCTAGCTATGAATCAAATGGCTGAAAAATTGGGCGTACAAATAGGTTATTCAGACCATACCCTAGGTATTGAAGTGCCTATTGCCGCAGTTGCATTGGGTGCAAAAGTAATCGAAAAGCATTTTACATTAGATAGAAATCTTCCAGGTCCTGACCATGCCGCTTCTTTAGAACCAGCTGAATTAAAGGAAATGGTGAAAACGATTCGTAATATTGAATTAGCGATTTCGGGTAGTGGAATAAAGGAACCTAGTGCGAGCGAAAATAAAAACCGAGCTATTGCCCGTAAGAGTCTTCATTTAAGAGAAGATTTAAAGAAAGATACGGTTTTGCAAGCGCATCATTTAATGGCATTGAGACCCGGTGATGGAATTTCGCCAATGGATATAGATCAAGTAATTGGCAAAAAAATAATGGAAGATAAACCCCAAGGTGTAAAATTAACATGGGAGGATATAAGATGATTAGAGTTGGTGTTTTAACAAGTTCCCGGGCAGATTTTGGTATTTATTTACCTTTGCTTAAGGCATTACAAAAAGAGGAAGCATTCCATCTTGAATTAATTGTTTTTGGAACACACCTTTCCAAGTTTCATGGTTACACGGTGGAGCAAATTGAAAGAGAAGGATTTAAAATAGCAAAAAGAATAGAATCTCTTCTCTTAGGAGATACACCAAGTGCCATAGCTTCCGCCTATGGACTTACGGCACTTAAGTTTGCTGAGTATTGGCAGGAAAATGAACAAAGTTTTGATGTTGTTTTTGCATTAGGCGATCGATTTGAAATGGCTGCTGCGGTGGCTGCAAGTATTCCGTTTGGTATAGAAATAGCGCATTTGCACGGTGGAGAAACAACGTTAGGAGCCATTGACAATATTTACAGGCATAGTATTAGTTTAGCAAGTCAATTACACTTTGTGGCAGCGGAGCCATTCGCTAAAAGATTAAAACAACTCTTAGATGATGAAAAAGCATCCATATACAATGTGGGTTCCTTGAGTTTAGAGAATTTAAAGAACATTGATTTTTTATCCGTAGAAGCGTTTAAAAACAAGTGGCAAATTGATTTAAATATAAAAACAATATTGGTTACTGTGCACCCTGAAACGGTAGCTTATCAAAAGAATTTAGCATATTGTGAAGAAACCATAAAAGCGCTGGAACAATTAGCAAATGAATTCCAAATCGTAATCACCATGCCCAATGCAGATACGGCGGGTATGGTATTTAGAGAAGCTTTTGAAACACTAGCCAAGAAACAGCAATCTATTAAAATAATTGAAAATTTTGGTACCCAATCGTATTTCACCTGTATGAAGTATGCCAAACTTATGGTAGGCAATACATCAAGTGGAATAGTAGAAGCAGCAAGTTTCCAAAAATATGTACTTAATCTAGGAGATAGACAAAAAGATAGGTTATGTGGTGAAAATGTAATACATGTACCTTTTAACCATGATTTAATTGTAAAAAACACATTGGAGTATGCCACAAAAGAATACAATGGGGAGAATATTTACTTTAAGTCCAATCCATCGGAAATAATAATTCAAATTTTAAAGAAGGAATATGCATCCATATCATAAACATCTAGCACATATAGACACTTCTATTCGTCAAGCACTTGAACTATTAGATCAATTGGCATCAGATGCTATCATTTTTCTGGTAGATGATGAAAATAAGTTGTTAGGTTCTTTAACAGACGGTGATTTAAGAAGAGGATTTATCAAAGGATTAGGGTTTGAAGATCATTTATCCAAATTCATTCAGCCTAATCCTAAGTTCATTCAACAAGGGAAATATAATTTAAAGGAGATTATTGCATTACGAGAGAAGTTTTTTACCATATTTCCAGTGGTAGATGCACAGATGAAAATTATCAATGTAGTTAATTTTAGGCATCAAAAATCGTATCTTCCAATAGATGCATTAATCATGGCAGGAGGGAGAGGAGAACGGTTAAAACCTTTTACAGATCATACTCCTAAACCATTGTTAAAAGTGGGAGATAAGCCTATTATAGAGCATAATATAGATCGTTTGAATACCTATGGTATAGATGATATTTGGATTTCTGTTCGTTATCTAGGAAATCAGCTTGTTGATTATTTTAAAGATGGAAGCGAAAAAGCTTTGCGTATCAATTATGTTTGGGAAGAAGAGGCATTAGGAACAGCTGGGGCATTAGCATTAGTAGATGGTTTTATACATGATCATGTATTGATGATGAATTCTGATTTATTGACCAACATTGATTTTGAAGATTTGTTTTTGTTTTTTGAAGAACAAAAAGCAGATTTAGTAGTTGCTTGCATTCCTTATCAAGTTAATGTGCCTTATGCAGTTATGGAAACTAATGGTAAAAAGGTTACGGGCTTTAAAGAAAAACCAACCTATACGCATTATTCCAATGCGGGGATTTACTTAATGAAGAAAGAAGTGATTGATAATGTACCTCAAAATGAAGTGTTTAATGCAACGGATTTAATGGAAAAGTTAATTCAGGATAATAAGAATGTGGTAGCTTATCCATTAGTTGGATATTGGTTAGACATTGGGAAGCATGATGATTTTGAGAAAGCACAACAAGATATTAAACAGATAAAATTCTAAAATGAAGCCACTAATTGTAATTCCTGCAAGAGGAGGCTCTAAAGGAGTTCCTAGAAAAAACATAAAAGTATTAGGAGATAAACCATTGATACAGTATACGATAGATGCAGCAAAAGGTGTTTTTGATGACGAATTCATTTGTGTATCTACTGACGATTTCGAAATTAAATCTGTAGTAGAGCAATTAGGATTGAAAGTTCCATTTTTGCGACCTAATGAGTTAGCATCAGACACGGCGGGTACTTACGAGGTATTGCTTCATGCTATTTCACATTATGAATCAGAAGGGTATTTTCCAGACACACTGATTCTTTTACAACCTACCTCGCCATTTAGAACGAGTAAGCATATTCAAGCGGCATTAGACCTGTATCAAGAAGAACTGGATATGGTAGTTGGAGTAAAAGAAACAAAATCAAATCCATATTATATTCTTTTTGAAGAAGATAGTAATGGTTATTTAAAAAAGTCAAAAGAAGCTGATTTTACCAGAAGACAAGATTGTCCTAAAGTTTGGGAATACAATGGTGCCATTTACATCATAAATGTAAAAGCATTAAAAGAAAAAACGATAAGCCAGTTTACTAAGGTACGAAAATTTGAGATGGATGAAACAGCATCCCACGATATCGATACGTTGCTGGATTGGAAAATAGCCGAAATTATTGCAAACAGCCAAGAAATATGACAGACATAAAGAGTAAGGCAAAATCAGGAATGCTTTGGTCATTTATGATTCAAGGAGGAACACAAGTTATTAATTTTGTGGTTACAATCATTTTATCTAGATTGTTAATGCCAGAGCAGTTTGGGCTTATTGGTATGATTTCAATTTTTCTAGCAATAGGAGCTGCTTTAGTTGATGGAGGTTTTGTAACAAGTTTGATTAGAACACAAGACGCAGATGATATAGATTATTCAACAGTGTTTTTTGTAAACTTGTTTAGTTCATTGCTTCTCTATGGAATACTTTTTTCTATTGCCCCTCTAGTAGCAACTTTTTTTGACCAAGCAATACTAGTTGATTTGATTAGAGTTCAAAGTTTAACATTGATAATTGCAGCTTTTTCATTAGTACAATCAACAAAGTTAAATAAAGAGTTACAATTTAAGGTACAGTTTAAATTGCAAATTCCAGCCCTGTTAATTAGTGCTACAGCAGCTATCTTATTTGCTTACTACGGTTTTGGAGTATGGAGTTTAGTGGCTAAAGAATTGATATATACGTTTTTGGCTTCTGCTCAATTATGGTGGTATGCAAAATGGACACCAAAGTTTATTATGGATAAAGAAAAAATTAAATACCATTTCAAGTTTGGATATAAAGTTGCTTTAACATCAATATTAAACACAAGTTTTAAGAACTTATATAACGTAATCATTGGTAAATATTTTTCTGCAGCACAATTAGGATACTTTACTAGAGCTAAGTCATTGGAACAATTACCTTCAGTGTTTTTTTTCAATTCATTTAATAGAGTGTTTTATCCATTATTAGCTAAAGTTAATGACGACAGAAATAAATTGAGAAATATGTATGCAAGTCTGATGCGACTTGTTGTGTTTGTCGTTACACCAATTTTAGTTTTTTTAGGAGTAATTGCTGAACCTTTCATGCGTTTTTTATTAACAGAAAAATGGTTGCCAGCAGTACCTTATTTCCAACTTTTATTAATCTCAGGTGTTTTTTATCCTATTCATTCTTATAATCTAAATATTTGTAATTTAAAAGGTAGAAGTGATGTGGTTTTAAAACTTTCATTTTTTCATAATACACTTTTATTTTTAGGTTCATTTACAATCATTTGGTTTGGAATATATGGGTTATTGTATAATCTAATTTTTGTAAACATTCTGGTCACTATTGTAAATGCTTTTGTTTCTGGTCAGTTTATAAGTTATGGTTTAAAAGAACAAAGTAAGGACATGGTTCCAATCCTAGCTTTAAATTTAAGTTTAGGAGGCGTGTTTTATTTTCTACAAAATACATGGTTTTATCAGATGAATGATGTGTGGAATATACTAGTTAATGGTATTGCATTTTGTATGATCTATCTTGGTTTTGCATACCTAACAAAAATGCATGTAATTAAAGATGTTTTACAATTAATAAAAAAGTAAAATGGAAGCAAAGAAGAATGTGTTTGTCGTTTTAACAGAATATCAATTTCTGCAAGCATTGAATATGGCTGTGGTATTATATAATAAACCAGAATATAATAATTTGATTTATGTGGTAAGAGATGGAAGTAGATTAAAAGGATTTTGTGCTACTAATGAATTGAAAATCAATAATACGGAAGTGATTGTTTTGGATCATTGGGCACCCAAGAAAATAGTAAATCGAATTTTAGATGAAAATCCAAATCATTTTTTTTTCTTTCAAGCCATCAATGCTATCAATATTTTTTTAGGACATACATTAGCTAAGCGAGGAGTAGAAATATCTTTAGGACCGGATGGTTATGGAACCTATTCCAAGTTCAAAAAGAAAAATTGGTTGCTTAGTTTTTTGCGTGATACCTTTAAGCAAAACAAATTTTTAATTAAAAATAAATTATTAGCTAATACGATTTTACCCTTTGATTATTATTCATTTGGGAATCATAAATTCATTAATAATTTATGGATCACGCATCCAGAGCAATATGAGCACCGCTCTAAGAATAAAGTAAACATCTGTAAACTGCCTGATTTCAACCAAGATAGTATTGATTTTATAAAAAAATGTTTCGATTTTAAGGAGCAATATCCAACAGAACATGTGATTTATTATTTCAACCAGCCTTTTTGGTCAAGTTTAATTGATAAAGAGTTTGTTTTTTTAGAAGATGTTGTAAAACAATTTCCAGATAAAAAAATAATTATTAAACTTCATCCATTAACCGCTTCAGAAGTAGTTAAGAAATATAAAAAAATTCCGAATGTAGAATTAATTGAATCTACTGTACCAGCAGAAGTTATACTTTTAAATTTGAAAAAATGCATTGTATTTTCAGGATGGTCAACCGTATTAATAACAGAAAATAAAGATTGTAATTATTATTTTAATTATCCTATTTATACAAGTTTAGAGGATAAAATTTTAAGTCAATTAGAAATTGTTGCCTTAAATCATATTAAATTTATACATTCACCTAAAGAAATGCAATTTCCAAATGGATAAACAAAGCAAAGCCTATTTACTACTTTTATATTTGATTTGGCCTTTTTCAACCATTTACCTCGCTATTAGATTTTTTGATTATAAATTTGGTAGAAGAATGGTTATTCTACTCTATGGGTTCCTAGGGTTCACTGCCCTAAGTTTTGGTGATTTGGACAGGTATGAAAGAGAATTTTATTTGAAAAAGACAGTAAGTTTTTCCTCTGCAATTGAAACATTAGTTTCATTACAAGAGAATAAATTTTACAATAGTGTTGTTTCAATTTTTAGTGGTGTTTTTTTTGAAACTCACCATTATTATTTTGCTATTATATTCATGATATATGGCTTTTTTCTAGTTAATACACTTGACGTTTTTAAACCGATTAGACTAACTAAATTAAACAATTTTGGTTTGATTTTCTTTTTGGGATTGTTTATATATTTTTTAATCAGACCATTACCAAATTTAGCTTTTTATACAGGTGGACTTTTTGTGGTTTATAATTTGGCTAATTATTATAAAACGAGAGCTAAGAAATACTTGTTTTTTATCTTTTTTGTTCCCCTGTTCCATATTGGGCTCACCATATTCGTTATACTACCTATTATGTTATTGGTATTTAAAAATAGAGTTTGGTTTTATGTGCTTTTTGTTGTTTTTTCTCTAGGTTTAGGACAAAGTAATGTAGTGGGGGTGTTAGGAAATTTAGCAGAGTCTAATTCAGGTACTGTATTAGAATCAAAATACAATGCTTATGCCTCAGAAGAAGGGCAAGAGAGTTTAGAAAAGAGATATGCTGAGAATGGTGAAAAATATAATGGTAAGTTAAAACTATTATTAGACATTCAACAAGCCATTTGGTATTTTTTTGTTCCACTAGGTATGTTAATTCTCTTTTTACAAAGAAAGCAACTGTTAATAGCTAGTGAAATACTGCCATTATATAATATGGCTCTTGCATGTTGGGGCGTTTCTAATTTAATGTTGAACATTTCACAAGGAGAACGATTTTTATTTTTATTCAGTTTTGTAGCTATTGGATTGTTTTTTATCGTATATGTTAAGACAAGAATTACTTTAATGAGTAGGGCTTTTAATTTGTTTTTAACAATATTTGTACCAACATTATTTGTTTATGCTTTGATGGCTCTTATTGCAAGTCATTTCATGATATCCCCTGAGTTTTTTGTGTCTAACCTTATTGTTGAAATTATTACTAAATAAACTCCATGAAAAATATAATAAAAAAAATTACTGCAAAAATGGGTTATCAAACCGATAAAAAGCAAATTCTTTTGCTGTCGGATGATTGGGGTTCTGTTCGAATTAAATCCAAAGAGGACCAAGCAGATTTGATTAAAAAAGGTTATAAAGTAGCCAGTAGATTTGATCAATTTGATAGCCTTGAAACCAATGAGGATTTAGAATTACTGTTTGAGGTACTTACAAAGTATAAGGACCATAACGGAAATCATCCCTGTATAACAGCAGTAACAAATGTAGCCAATCCTGATTTTAAAAAAATAAAAGAGAGTGACTTTCAAGAATACCATTACGAGACCATAGCATCTACCTATCTTCGTTATCCTGATTCAGATAGAGTTTTAAATTTAACACACGAGGGTATTCAAAATAAGATATTCATTCCACAGTCGCACGGTCGTGAACATGTTCAAGTCAATTGGTGGATGGAGGAATTACAGAATAAAGATTCATTTGCATCAAAGTTTTTTGAAAATGAATTTTTTTTTATGAATCAAAAGTATTTGTGTAGTCCGAAGAGAAATCGTGATTTGGCTGCAGCATTTGATTTAATTAATTTAGGAGATTTAAATTCTCATAAAAATATAGTTGTAAGCGCATTAGATATTTTTTATGATTTATATAAATATAAATCAAAGATTTTTTCTCCTCCAGCATTATTTTATAATCCTCAGATTGAAGAAATTATAAAAAGAGAAGGGATTGATTGGATTGATGTGGGTAGACTGTTTAAAGTTCCTCAAACTGATGGAACGGAAAAATGGCAATTCAATTATCTTGGTAGAAAGAAAAAATCAGGATTGAAAGTTTTAGTTAGGAATGCCATGTTTGAATCCAATATTTCACAAAGTGAATCCGCAGTTGATAGATGTTTGTATGATATTGAGCAAGCTTTTAAGTTAAGACAGCCTGCAATAATTTCAAATCATAGGGCATGTTTTACGGGTAGAATAGATGATAATAATAGAAGAAAAGGACTTTTTGAATTAGATTTATTATTTTCAAGAATTGTAAAAAAGTGGCCAGATGTTGAGTTTATATCAATTAATGAATTAAATTTTTAGAGATGATTGGAAAATTTCAGTTTTTGAGATCATTAGTTCTTTCAAAGAAAGTTAATAAAAAAATTATTGTAATTGAGTCTGATGATTGGGGTAGTGAACGAATACCTAATTCAGAAGTAAGAAAAGAATTAGCAACATTAGGAATAGATATGGAATCCAATCCTCATTCAAAATATGACTCTTTAGAAAGATTTGAAGATCTACTAGAGTTAGAACATGTTCTAGATTACTTTGCTAATGAATATAATAAGAAAATAAAAATAACAGCTAATTTTATTACAGCTAATC
>NZ_JAGKWP010000194.1 GCF_021151785.1 Flavobacterium sp. | reverse complement strand
AATAAAACAGTATTTTTGAAAAACGAACTACATACCATTACGCTTGAATTTAGAATATTTTATCGCTAAAAGATTAATAAACGCTAAAAGCTATAAAAGTAGTGTTTCTTCTCCAATAATAAAAATTGCTGTTTTGGCCATTACAATTAGTATTGTGATGATGATTATGTCAGTTGCCACTGGTATTGGTTTGCAACAAAAAATTAGAGAAAAAATATCAGCTTTTAATGGTCAAATTATTGTGACTTCATTTGATGATAATCAATCACAAGTTACAGTAGCACCTCTTTCAGAAAAAGCTTTCCCAATCGATAAATTGAAGCAAATTCCGCAGGTAACTCATATTCAACCAGTAGCTACAAAAGCTGGTTTGATTAGAACTGAAAAAGAGTTTGAAGGAATTGTTTTTAAAGGAGTAAATAATAAGTACAATTGGAGTAGCCTAAAAGAGTTTATTGTCGAAGGTAGAGTGCCTCGTTTTTCGGCTGACAACAATAATGAGGTCTTAATTTCTCAATTTTTAGCAAAGCGTTTGAATTTAAAATTAAGTGATCGGTTTAATACTTTTTTTATGAAAGAACAAGGTAAGTTGCCAAGTCTTCGTAAATTTAAAATTGTAGGTATTTTTAATTCAGGTTTCCAAGAATTTGATGCTTCATATGTAATAGGTAGTATTGAGCATATCCAAAGAATCAATAAATGGAGTAAGGATCAAGTCGGTGCCTATGAAATTTACATTGATAATTTTGATCAGTTAGATCAGGTAGCGGATAAAGTTTATCATTCTATTCCGCCTACCTATAATAGTATAGCTATTTCCGAAAAATATTTTAGCATCTTCGAATGGTTGAAATTATTTGACTTTAATATTGTTGTGGTTTTAATTATCATGATTATAGTTGCAACTATTAATATGGTAGTTGCTTTATTAGTTCTGATTCTTGAACGTACACAATTAATAGGTTTGTTGAAGTCTTTAGGAGCGAACAATTGGTCTATTCGAAAAATTTTTATATATAATGCGATCTACTTGATAGGGAGAGGTTTGTTTTGGGGCAATTTGATTGCACTTTCTTTATTGTATATTCAAAAATATTTTGGAATTGTAAAATTAAATCCTGAAAGCTATTATGTTTCTGTGGCACCAGTTGATGTGAATTACCTGCACATTCTGTTCCTTAATTTAGGTACGGTATTGGTTTGTAGTCTTGTACTTGTCGTGCCTTCCTATATTATAACTAAAATTTCTCCAGTTAAATCCTTGCGTTTTTATTAGCTATAACAATGTTCACGGTTAATAGGTACAATATTATTATATATAATGAGTAACGTTTTATGTTTTACAGTTATTAGATTGAATAAGTTGAAACTTTATATTGTTTTCTAAAGCTTCATGCAGTTGATTTTTTGTTTGCAATAAATATATAATAGGTTTAGCTGAATTAACTGGCGAAAGGTTAAAAAAAACTTTGTATTGTAACTTCTTGGTTTTAAGCGGAAAGAAAAATAAATTAAAAAAAGATTGTAAAAAGGTTTGGAAGTACGGAATAAGTTTCTACTTTTGCACCCGCTTACAACAAGCAGGTTCATTGATTGATT
>NZ_JAGKWP010000056.1 GCF_021151785.1 Flavobacterium sp. | reverse complement strand
GATTAACAAAGGGCAATATTACAGAAAAATATTAATTTTTAAACACTTTTTCTTGATGACTTATACTTTCTTGATGAATAGCTTTAAATAATTTAAGAATAAACTCTTCACTCAATCCTTTTTCTTCACCATCTAAAATCATTCTGCCTAGTACTTCATTCCACCTATTACTTTGTAACACCGCAACATTACGCTCTTTTTTTAATCTACCGATAGCATCTGCAATTTTCATTCTTTTAGCTAAAACATTAATTAATTTGGCATCTAATTCATCTATTTGAGTTCGTAAACCAGCTAATTTCTGATTGTAATCATCTGCGTCATCCGACTCTTTTCGAACTTTCAAGTCAACAAATAATTGTTTGAGTGTACTAGGTGTAATTTGCTGAGCCGCATCACTCCATGCTTTGTCAGGATTACAATGTGTTTCAATAATCAACCCATCATAATTTAAGTCCAAAGCCTGCTGTGAAACTTCCTGAATCATATCTCTTCTACCAGTAATATGAGATGGGTCACAAATTAATGGTAAATCTGGAAATTTACTTTGCAATTCTATGGCAATTTGCCATTCCGGATTGTTTCTATATTTTGTTTTTTCATAGGTCGAAAAACCTCTATGGATAACCCCTAATTTCTTTATCCCAGCATTATATAAACGTTCTAACCCACCTAACCACAAGGATAAATCAGGATTCACTGGATTTTTAAGTAAAACTATTTTATTTGTATTTTGAAGAGCATCTGCAATTTCTTGTACAGCAAATGGATTCACCGCTGTTCTTGCTCCTATCCACAATACATCGATATCATAAGTTAAAGCTAATTTAACATGTTGCGCATTAGCCACCTCAACAGCCATTAACAATCCCGTTTCTTCTTTAGCCTTTTTTAGCCAATGCAAACCTATTTCACCTACTCCTTCAAAACCTCCTGGTCTAGTTCTAGGTTTCCAAATTCCAGCTCTAAATATACTTACATCAGAATTTTTTAATTCTCTTGCAATTTCCAATACTTGATCTTCTGTTTCTGCACTACATGGTCCAGCAATCACAAGTGGATGAGATAACTTAAAATCATCTAACCAAGTTCTTAATTCCTTACTATTTTTCATAGTTCATTTATAATGATGTAAAATTAAAACTTATTTTTCTTTTTATTATTTTTTTGTTAGAGCAAATAAAAATCCTGACCTAGAAATTAACTACATCAGGATTCAAAACTATGCTCATTTTTTCATATCTATTATTATGAAAAAATATCATTAAAAAAAGAATGAACAGTTACATTTTCAAATAATTATGTAGTTCCATCATTTTTTGCTCGTTTTGAAATATTCCTCCATAGTAACTAGTTACCGTAGCCGAACTTTCGTCTTTAATCCCTCGAGAAGACACACACAAATGTTTAGCATCGACAATTACGGCGATATCTTCTGTTTCTAAAATCTGTTGCAATTCTAGACCAATTTGCATCGTAAGCCGTTCTTGGACTTGTGGCCGTTGCGCAAAATATTGCACAATTCGATTTATTTTTGAAAGTCCGATTACTTTTCCTTTTGAAATATACGCTACATGTATTTTACCAAAAATTGGCACAAAATGATGTTCACAATTAGAATAAAAGGTAATATTCTTTTCCACCAGCATCTGATTGTATTGGTATTTATTTTCAAAAAGGGCCACTTGCGGTTTGTTCGCTGGATTCAAGCCACAAAAAATCTCATCGATATACATTTTGGCCACACGTTGTGGAGTCCCTTTTAAGGAATCATCCGTTAAATCGAGTCCTAAAACTTCCATTATTTCCTTAAAATGAAAAGCAATTTTATCTTTTTTCTCTTCGTCAGACAAGAGAAAAGCATCGGCTTTCATGGGAGTTTCTACGG
The DNA here is from genome assembly GCF_021151785.1 of Flavobacterium sp. Lineage (GTDB taxonomy): Bacteria > Bacteroidota > Bacteroidia > Flavobacteriales > Flavobacteriaceae > Flavobacterium. The sequence goes on along the minus strand of NZ_JAGKWP010000056.1, from coordinate 13,656 downwards.
AAGTGAATAAATGATTATCTCCTATTTCATCAATAGAAAAAGAGACTAATTTTGATGTATCAACTGTTGGGTTCTTTGTCATAGCTATCTTTTTTAGTTGCTGATTGAAATCAGTCCGTTATCTTGAATAAATATTTGTCCGGTTATACCATTTGAGGAATCATTAAGTAAAAAAACAACCGTTTTGGCTACATCTTCAGGCTGTAAAATTCGTTTTAATGGATGTTTTGCTACCATATTTTCTTTAATAGAATCGTTTCTTAGAATTCCGGCTGCAAGCGGTGTGTCAACAATTGAAGGAGCAATTGCATTCACTCGTATTTTAGGTGCTAATTCTGCTGCCAAACTCTTTACCAATCCTTCCACGGCACCTTTAGCCGCTCCAATACTAGCGTGAAAAGGCATACCACGCTGTGCGGCCACCGAACTAAACATAACCACACTTCCTTGAGATGCAAGTTTTAATTGAGGCAAATAATGCTGTACTACTTTAACAGCCCCCATTACATTTACTTGCCAATCCTGTGCAAAATCATCCATAGAAAGACGGTTAAACGGTTTTAAATTGATCGTCCCAATACCATAAACGATTCCATCTAAAATATCTAGCGTAGGTAATTCATCTGTAAGCACATTCAAGGCAAAATGAGTTCCATTAAACGGAAAATCGGGTGCCGTTCTTGAAACAACGTAACAAAAATCGCCCTGAGCAGAAAGTTGCTGCACCACCTCTTTTGTTATTCCTTTACTTCCCCCAATAATTAAAAATTTTTTCATAGCTTTTTATCTTTTTGATATTTTATTTCCTGTGATTTGTCTTTGTAAAGTACATTTAAAGCGATTTATTTCGGGGTTTCGCTTCTGTGCATGTTTTTGACTAACCCCCGAATTGACCCTTTTTCGCCAAAGGTTAAAAGACGATCGTTTCAATTCCCTCCTCATAATTTGAATGACCTCTTTTTCGGGAATTCCAAATTGATACGCAATGGCTTCAAAAGGAGTTCGATCTTCCCAAGCCATTTCTATAATTCGATCTATTTCAGTTTCTGAAAATGCAGCATTCGGTCTTAACGCTATAACTTTTGTTTCACTCATTACACTCTATAGGTTTCTTTTTTCAATTAAAAAATGTGCTCGTTCATTAATTTTACTCAATTCTTGTTGGTCCATCTTATTCATCAAAGCGTACATCATTTTCATACGTTGATTGGATTCCAACCGATTTCTATTTCGATCTAAAAAATGCCAATACAGACTATTGAATGGGCAACTGTTTTCTTCCGTTTTGGTTTTTTTGTCATAAGAACAAGACGAACAATAATTACTCATTTTATCAATATAGTTGGCCGAAGAAATATAGGGCTTAGTAGCTACAATACCTCCATCTGCAAACTGACTCATACCTCTAGTATTTGGTAATTGAACCCATTCTATTGCATCAACATAAACACCCAAATACCATGCATCTACTTCATCTGGATGAGATTCCATTAAAAGTGCATAGTTTCCTAAAACCATTAATCGCTGAATGTGATGTGCATAAGCATGATCTAACGAGTTTTGAGTACAAGTTGCTACACATTTCATTTTCGATTTTCCCGTCCAGAAAACTTCGGGCAATGTGCGTTCATGTTCTAAAAAATTGCCAGATTTCAACTCATTAAATTTATTCCAATACACCATTCTTACATATTCTCTCCAACCTAAAATTTGCCGAATAAATCCTTCTACTTGTGCCAAACCTACCTTATCTTGATTAGTTCTGTAATAATCTTCCACTTTTTGCACCACTTCTTTGGGACTCAACATTTTTACATTCATGGCAAAGGACAAATTAGAATGAAACAACCATACCTCATCAGTATGCATGGCATCTTGAAAAGTTCCAAAATGAGGCAATAAATGTGTTGTGAAATAATCTAATTGCAACAAGGCCTGTTCTCTTGACTTGGGATAGTTCGAAATAGAAGTAGATTTCCCAAAGGTTTCAATATTCATAGCCTTTAAATCCTCAACCACGCTTGAAACATCATTATTGAAATAAACTACATCAGGAATAGGAACTTGATTTTTCCATTTATTTCTATTTTCTGCATCAAAATTCCATTTTCCTCCCAACGGTTTATCGTTTATTACAAGAACTTGATGTTTTTTTCTTAGGTGCCGGTAAAAGTTTTCAAGCAAATAGTATTTTTTTTCTTTACCCAATTCTGCAATTTCAGACAAACTACAGAAAAAATGTTCTGTATCAAAAGCCTTAACTTCTAGAGAAAATATCGATTTAAAATTTTTAAACACTTGGTATAATCGATATTCATCGGGCAATTGATAATGTATGGCCGTTATTGAAAATGGTTCGATTAACCCTTTAATATTCTCTTCAAAAGATTGCTTGTTAAGCGAATCATTAATTTTTATATAATATACCTGACAACCTTTTGAACTTAAAGTTTCTGCAAAATTTCGCATAGCAGAAAAAAAAGCGACAATCTTTTGTTGGTGCTGTTTTACATAATTCGTTTCCGATTGCACCTCCATCATTACATACAAGTAATTCGATTGATCTTGTTCCTGAAACCAAGAATGGGCATCATTCAATTGATCACCTAAAAGCAAGCGCAAAATCATAATTCTACCACTTTTTTAGTTAACCAAAGATTGCGAAAAACACGAAAATTATCGTAGTTTTTAGCTTGCAATTCTATATTAAACTTGCGGTCTCGTGGATCATTTCCAACACCTGCTAAGTAATTCCAGTTTCCATAATTGGAATGCACATCATAATCTATTAAAAATGCTTCAAAATAACTCGCCCCAATTCGCCAATCTTGTTCCATTTCTTTTGCAAAATAACTCGCTACATTTTGTCTTCCTCGATTACTCATCCATCCCGTATTTTTTAACTCCAACATATTCGCGTTGATAAAATCATAACGGGTGTTCCCATTGATCCAATCAGCAATTACTTTTTCATTTCTTTTCCAATTATAATTTCGGTTTAAAATCCCTGAAAGTTGAAACAATTGATTTCCGTATTTAATACTGACACATTTAAAAAAGTCGCGCCACAACAATTCGAATAAGACCCAATAAGTCGAATCATTTTCTAAGACTTCCTGTTCAAACTTTCTCACTTCATGATACACCGTTCGAACGGAAAGCGATCCATTTGCTAGCCAAGGAGCCAATTTGGTACTGTACTGAATACCCACCAATTCATTTCTTGTTTCCTTATAGGTTGTAATTTGTTGGTGTTCCCAAATGTATTTTTTCAAATGTTGTAACGCCTCAGATTCACCTCCTTTGCAAGGAAAAGCCGAACGTTCATCTACCTGTAAAGAAGAGTACCCCAATTCTTCAATAGTGGGTATCGAAGAAGAAAAAGGTAAATTCAATTTTTTAAATAAAATATTTGGTTTGGATTGCACCGCTTTAACTGCCCATTTTTGTTCTACTTTTTTGCGGTACGACGTAAAAACATCGGGTAAATCGTTTAGAGAAAAAGGCAATTGAGCAGGTTCAATTAAAAATTGGTCGTAATCCGTTTTCCAGCTAACGTTGAGGAAAGCAGTTCTGACTTTATTTTCAACCTCGACTTCTTCTTGAGTCCATTCTTTTTGTGAAATGATGGTATCAAACGGAAAACTTGAATAAATTTCTTCAAATGCTTGGATGGCATGACAATGAAAAAAATAAAAAGAAATATTATTTTTAGACAATTGTAGTTGTAACTCTTGCAATGTTTCTACTAAAAATTGAGCCCGAAAGACTTCCATTTTTTTCCAGCCAAAAGAAGTAGGTTTTAACCATTCTGGTTCCAAACAATAGAGTGCAATGACCTCATCCTCTTTTTGAATATGATTCCAAAAAGCAGCATCGTGTGTACGCAAATTATTCCTAAACCAAATGATTTTTTTACTTCCTTTTTCTACAAGCATCACTACAATATTTTACTTCATCCCAATTTTTCTCCCATTTTTTTCTCCAAGAAAAAGGTTTCTCACAAGAAGCACAAATTTTACTTGGCAAATAAGACTTATTCCCTTTATGATAAGTATTTTTCAAAGTCGTTGATTTTAATTTTGGCTTTGATATCAAACATTAAATTATACAAGCCAAAAAACGTTCGATTAACATAAATAAAATGCTTAGAACCTCGATTCCCATTCATTTTACGCAATTGCTTGTCGTTTGCAAATTTTTCACTCAACGCTGCTATTTTTCCAAAAAATTCAGGATTGGCAAAATCAAATTCAGGTTTGTGAATGGGTTCCGTAAAAACCGTTAACAATTCATGAAACATCGCCGTAAAAAACTCTATTTCTTTTGGACTATCGGTTGGTTTCAAAATTTCTAATTCAACTAATTTACTTTTAAAGTAAGCACTATCGGCCAAAGCAGTTGGAGTAGACACTTCAAAATAAGGTTTGTAAAATGAATCTGGAATTTGTTTCATACAACCAAAATCAATCGCAATTAAATTGGCTTGATCATCGACTAAAAAATTACCCGGATGAGGATCAGCATGAAATTTTTTTAACTTATGAATTTGAAACATATAAAAATTCCAAAGGGTTTGTCCCACACGGTCTCTTTTTTCCTGCGAAACATCAGATTTACAAAATTCGGACAAGTGAATGCCTTTCATCCAATCCATTGTAATGATTTTATCCGAAGACAATTCAGGATAATAACTTGGAAATTTTAAATTCTCGATCACTTCACATTCCTTACGAACAGCTTCACTTTGTTTCAATTCTAATTGATAATCCGTTTCTTCTGTTAATTTATCCTCCACTTCTTGAAAATATTCATCTGAAGTACCTTGCAAATTAAACATTCGCACCGCAATAGGCTTAACCAAAGCGATATCTGTACTAATACTTTCTCTTACACCAGGATATTGAATTTTTACGGCTAAGTCTTTACCATATTTTTTGGCCTGATGTACTTGACCAATACTCGCTGCGTTAATAGAATCGGGCGCAAATTCATCAAACAATTCTTCTGGATATTTATTAAAATAATTTTTAAACGTTTTACGAACTAATGGTGCCGATAAAGGCGGAACAGAAAATTGCGACAACGAAAATTTTTCAACATAAGACTGAGGCAATAAATTTTTCTCCATGCTCAACATCTGAGCCACTTTCAAAGCACTGCCTTTTAATTCTTTTAATCCGTCATAAATATCAGCGGCATTATTTTCATGCAATTTATCCTTGGTTAAATTTGGGTTAACCACCTTTTCTCCGTAGTATTTTAAATAATTCCCACCTACTTTAACACCGGTAGTAACCAATTTAGCTACCCGTTCCACTTTATTCGTTGGAATAGAATCTATTTTTTTCATCTGTTTAAGTTATTTTTTTCAGTGGAAACCTACAGAATCCCCTTTTTTAATAATAGGTTATTAGAATTTATTAGTTGGAATATCATTTTCTTGAATTAAAATTTCCAAATCGTTCTTTCCAAATAAATTTTCCAAAATCGAGAATACTTTCAATAGGAACATTATACACCACATCAAAACTAGCTTTCACCGATTTTTCAATAAACACATCAGTTTTTTCAAAACTAGTTGAAGTATCTTCCATCCAATACTTAAGAATAGACATGAATTGTAACCAAGCCCCTTCATGCACGACTCTATTTTGAATATCTGTTATTTTTTGATTTTCAATTTTATAGGGAGTTTCTAAAACCGTTTTAACATAAGACAAAAACTCTTTTCGAAGTTGCTTTAGCTTCATAAGATTCTTCAACGGCATTTTTTCTTGTTTTAGCAAGTACACAACAAAACTTCTATTGGCAGTAGCTACTTCAAAAAAAGTAAAATAAAAACAAGACAATTTTTGTGCAGCATCGTAGTTGTCGTAATCAGCTGTATTATTTAACAATTCCAATGTATAATGAAACATATCAGAAAAAAACTGTTCTTCTAACGCCTCGAAAGAAGCAAAATATTTATAAAACTCCGATTCTTCAATGCCATTATTCTTAGCAAACTCATACACTGAATGTGGCTTGTGACCTTTTAAAAGCACATGATCCATGTAAAAAGACACCACAGCATCTTTATTTATTTCGGTTGTTTTCTTCTTTGCCATAATTTTAATTGTTTTTTTGTTTAACAAATTTACAAAATATTTAAACAAAATAATCATTTTTAACTTTTTTTAATCTATCGTACGATACATTTATTTTATTATTTTTGCTAAAAATGTAAACGATGTCAATAGAAGTAAAAAATATCACTAAACTATACGGAGAACAAAAAGCTTTAGATTCCATAACATTTTCTGTAAATAAGGGTGAAATTGTTGGGTTTTTAGGTCCTAATGGTGCTGGAAAATCGACGCTAATGAAAATATTGACAACCTATTTAACTGCAGACGAAGGAGATGCTACAGTTAACAACTATAACGTACAAACACAGTCTAAGCAAGTACAACAATCCGTTGGTTATTTACCCGAGCACAATCCATTATATTTGGATTTATATGTTAGAGAATATTTAGAATTCAATGCTGACTTACACCGTGTACCAAAATCTAGGATAGAAGAAGTCATAGAATTAACAGGTTTAGGTCCTGAAAGTCATAAAAAGATAGGGGAACTTTCTAAAGGTTATAGACAGCGTGTAGGTTTAGCCACTGCATTACTTCACAATCCTGAAGTATTGATTTTGGACGAACCAACTACTGGTTTAGACCCGAATCAACTTGTTGAAATTAGAACATTAATTAAAAATATTGGAAAAGACAAAACTGTATTTTTATCTACACACATTATGCAGGAAGTAGAAGCCATTTGTGACAGAATTATCATTATTAATAAAGGTAAAATTGTTGAAGACAGTTTACTATCTGAACTTGGTGCCAATCTTGAAAAAGTGTTTAGAGAAAAAACAAAAAATTAATTTAATATTAATTGACCTGAAAATAATTGTTGTACATCTATTGAAGGAGGATTGTTTTTCAGAATTACATCACCTGTACTTAATATAGAACCAGTAATACTTTGAATAGGTTTAACAATCATATCATTAGAACCTCTTTGAAAAACTTTTATATTCTCTACATTAAAATCTTGCCCTTCAAAACGACCGTTTCCAAAATAAAAATTGAGAAGAAGTTCTTGAGAATGACCACTAATATAAAAATTAGATATATGATTACTTTCAATAACAGTTTGCCCATTATTTAATGAAAAATAAAAATCGCCCGTACCTGCTTCTCCTCCTTCATCAATTGAAAATAATCGCAAAATTCCAAAAGTCAAAATCCCTTCAGAACGAATATCTTGTTCCGTTTTACTATGAATTTCTATTATATTAGGAGCTGTTACATACACTGTAGCTGCCTTATAATCGCGTGTCCAATTACAAGTAGACTGGTCTTTAACTATTAAAAAATCCCCTTGTTTTTGAACATCTATATTTCCCATAATGTTTTCACCTGCTTCGATTTTAACTTGAAAATCAACTCCTTCTTTTACCACTAAAGCAATTCCTGAATGGACCCGAATTTTATCAAAATCAGCAATAGGCAATTCCTTTGTAAGAGTAGAACCCGCATTTTTAAAACAATCCTCAGATATTCCACAACTTACAAAAAGCAAGTTTAACAATAATACTATACATTTCTTCATAATCGTACTCCTAATGTTAATTCAATAGCCTCTGCTCTACCTCCATGAGTTTTTAACCCAATACCAGTAAAACAATTTTTGTAAGCATAATATTTGAGACCCACTCGCTGATACAAATCGATTTCATAATCAAAAGGTTTATATACGTAATATCCTACTTGGGTTTCTACCGATAATTTATTAATAAATAATTCATGACCAACAAAAACACCAATTCTTTTATAATCAACATTTGGATCGACAATTTGACCATTAGGTTTGGCTACAACCGCATATTTAATGTAATCTCTTAAATATCTAGAAAAAAACACATCTGTTCCTAATTGTAATGCACTTTTTCTACCTATTCGTTTATCAGCATATAAGCCAATGTGATAAAACTGTCGTTGACCTAAATCAACTACTGGACCTTCGGAGATTCCTGTTCTAAAAGCCACATTATACTTTACACGCTCTCTAAAGGATTTCTTATCTGGCAATGAATCAATTTTTTGATATTCTTGTTCCTTATCAAAATTATAATTCAAGCCAATATTAAACGTAAACGTATTTAAACCACTGTTTGGCGCTTTAAAACGACCATTCGAGAAATGAGACAACATAAAGCCTGTTTGCAAACCAATAGGTCCAATTAAATTTTTCTTTTGATATTGAAGTAAGAAATAATTATTGTCCAAAATTTTAGTTCCGAAGGCATTATTTTTATTATTAGTGACTTTATCATATGGATTTGTAGTCATTCCTATACCTTGAGAAATACGCAACATTAAATGTCTTTTGAGGAAGAAAAAGTTAAAATGAGCCCCAATTGCATAATTGGTTCCTAAATATTTATTATTGTAATCCATAGTATGAATAGAGAATCCATATTCAGGATAATTAAAATATTGGTGCCAATCTTTAGATCCGTTTGTTTTTTTATTGAAACTTAACAAAAATCCATCTGGATGGCCTGTAGTTAAATGAGCAACATCTGGAGTATGTTTATATACATTTCCTCTAAAAAATTGAAGATCCAAGTTAAAGTCATTTTTTGAATTTTGACTCACTACAAAATGTAAACTAAATAACGCAACTAAGCAAAAATAAAAACTCCTCATATCTATTGGCAAATATATAGATTATGAGGAATTTATACTATTTTATTTCATGCAGAATTTTACAATTTTTAAAAAACTTCATTAGCAATAGCTTTAATATTATCCGATTTACCCATTGAATAGTAATGCAAAACAGGAATACCAGCTGTTACTAATTCTTTACTTTGCTGAATACACCATTCAATTCCAATTTGACGAACGGCATCATTATCTTTTGCTTTTACAACTTCCATAATCAAATCATCGGGCATTTCTAAACTAAAGCGATGAGGAATCAAATTCAACTGTTTTTTTGTTGCAATAGGTTTTAAACCAGGTATAATTGGCACGGTAATTCCAGCTGCTCTAACTTTGGTAACAAAATCAAAAAATTTTTTATTATCAAAAAACATTTGTGTGATAATGTAATCCGCACCATTTTTTATTTTTTGCTTTAAGAAATGAATATCACTATCTAGACTTGGCGCTTCCATATGTTTTTCTGGATAAGCAGCTACACCAATGCAAAAATTAGTTTGAGCTGTATTTTGCAAATCTTCATCTAAATAAATCCCATCATTTAAATTACTGATTTGTTTTACTAAGTCTGAAGCATATTCATTCCCTTCTTTTTCAGGTTTGAAATAAGTTTCTGTTTTAAGAGCATCACCTCGCAAGGCTACTACATTGTCAATACCTAAAAAATCCAAATCAATTAACAGATTCTCCGTATCTTCTTTCGTAAATCCACCACAAAGAACATGAGGAATTGCATCTACATTGTATTTATTTTGAATACCAGCACAAATCCCAACGGTTCCAGGACGCTTTTTTACAATCTTCTTCTGCAACAATCCATTGGCCAATTCTTTAAATTCATATTCCTCCCGATGGTATGTAACGTCAATAAAAGGGGGATTAAATTCCATTAAAGGATCCATTCCATCAAAAATAGATTGAATATTTTGGCCCTTTAAAGGTGGTAATATTTCAAAAGAAAACAATGTTTTCCCTTTTGCATTTTCTATATGTTGCGTTACTTTCATCTTAATCAGCTATATTGGGTGAGAGCCATTTTTCGGCTTGTTCAATACTTATTTTTCTTCTTTTAGCATAGTCTTCCAATTGGTCTTTTTGGATCTTTCCTAATCCAAAATATTTACTTTGAGGATTAGCGAAATAATACCCAGAAACCGAAGCTGCTGGCCACATAGCCATACTTTCTGTTAGTTTTACTCCAATTTCTTGTTCAACATTTAATAACTTCCAAATCGTTGGTTTTTCCAAATGATCAGGGCAAGCCGGGTAGCCTGGAGCGGGTCGAATTCCTTTGTAATTTTCTTTGATTAATTCTTCGTTTGAAAAATTTTCCTCTGCAGCATACCCCCAAATTTCTTTACGAACTTTTTCATGTAAATTTTCAGCAAAAGCTTCGGCAAATCGGTCGCCAAGTGCTTTAACTAAAATTGAATTATAATCGTCTAATTCTTCTTCAAATTTTGCTGCTTTTTCATCAACTCCAAATCCGGTTGATACACAAAAACAACCTATATAATCCTGTATATTAGACTCCTTAGGCGCAATAAAATCAGCCAAAGCAATATTTGGTGCACCAACTGTTTTTTGTGATTGCTGTCTTAAAGTTAAAAAAGTTGTTGGTTGCTGGTTGTTAGTTAAAGGTTGTACTAGTATATCATCATCATTAATGGAATTCGCAGGAAAAATTCCTAAAATTCCTTTTGCTTCAAACCAATTTTCTTCAATAATTTTTGCAATCATATGTTGAGCATCTGCAAACAAATGTGTGGCTTGTTCACCTACCACCTCATCGGTTAAAATTGCGGGATATTTTCCGTATAATTCCCAAGATTGAAAAAATGGTGTCCAATCGATATAATCAACCAAATCCTTAACTTCAATTTGAATCTTTTTTATTCCAATAAAATTAGGCTTACTAGGTTGATAAGTAGACCAATCTACTTTAAATTTATTCTTTCTCGCTTCTTCAAGAGATAAAAAATTCTTTTCTCTACTTCTGTTCAAATAGCCTTCACGCAATTGGGAATATTCTTCTCTTAAAGCCGATGAATAGCTTGCTTTTGTATCGGGTTGTAATAAATTACTAGCCACAGTTACTGCTCTAGAAGCATCATTAACATGCACAACAGTAGATTGGTATTCTGGGGCAATTTTTACTGCCGTATGCGCCCTAGAAGTCGTAGCTCCACCAATCATAATTGGAATTTTGATATTTAATTTTTCCAATTCTTTAGCCAAATACACCATTTCATCTAATGAAGGTGTAATTAAACCACTCAATCCAATAACATCTACATTTTCGTTGACCGCCGTTTCAATAATTTTTTCAGGAGGCACCATAACCCCTAAATCAATGATTTCAAAATTATTACAGGCTAAGACCACCGAAACAATATTTTTACCAATATCATGTACATCGCCTTTAACAGTCGCCATTAAAATTTTACCTGCGCTAGAAGATTTGCCGTCTTTACTTGCTTCAATAAATGGTAACAAATAAGCGACAGCTTTTTTCATTACACGAGCAGACTTTACTACTTGTGGCAAAAACATTTTACCTGAACCAAACAAATCGCCTACGACATTCATCCCGTTCATTAAATGATTCTCAATTACTTCAATAGGTTTCTCAACCTGGCCTCTTGCTTCCTCAACATCGAGTTCAATAAATTCATCTAATCCCTTAACCAAAGAATAAGTTAAACGTTCTTGAACGGAACCATTACGCCATTCTTGCACCACTTTTTCATTTGTTTTGAAATCACCTTTATAGCTTTCCGCTAATTCCAACAAACGTTCTGTAGCATCATCTCTCCTGTCCAACAATACATCTTCAACATGTTCTAATAAAACGGGGTCAATTTTATCATAAATCTCTAACATTTCAGGATTTACAATACCCATCGTCATGCCGTGTTTGATTGCATGATATAAAAAGGCCGAATGCATGGCTTCACGAACTTTATCATTACCTCTGAACGAAAAAGACACGTTACTAACCCCGCCGCTAATATTTGCATAAGGCAGATTTTCTCTAATCCATTTGGTAGCCAAAAAGAAATCCAATGCATTTCTTCTATGCTCCTCCATACCTGTTGCGACTGGAAAAATATTGGGATCGAAAATAATATCCTCGGCAGGAAAACCTACTTTATTTACTAATATATCATAAGAACGTTTACATATTTCAATACGACGTTCATAAGTATCTGCTTGTCCAACTTCATCAAAAGCCATTACTATAACAGCAGCGCCATAACGTTTTATCAATTTAGCATGATGAATAAAAATAGCTTCTCCTTCTTTTAAAGAAATGGAATTTACGACTCCTTTCCCTTGAATTACTTTTAGCCCAGCTTCGATGATTTCCCATTTTGAAGAATCAATCATTACCGGAACACGTGCAATATCGGGTTCAGCGGCAATAAGATTCAGGAATTTTGTCATGGCAAACACGCCATCTAACATACCTTCATCCATATTAACATCGATGATTTGCGCTCCGCCTTCTACTTGAGCACGCGCAATATCTAGTGCTTCATCGTATTTTTCTTCCTTAATTAATCGAAGAAATTTTCTTGAACCTGTAACATTAGTTCGTTCTCCAACATTAATAAAATTGGATTCGGGCGTTACGATTAAAGGTTCTAACCCAGATAATTTTAAAAATTTTTTACAGTCAACTTCTGCCATTATAGTTCTACTTCAATAGTTCTTGGTTTGAATTCTTTTGCCACCTCAGCAATTAATTGTATATGTTCTGGTGTAGTTCCACAACAACCTCCAATAATATTCACTAAGTTTTCTTGCAAATATTCGCGGATTAATTGTTGCATTTCTTCAGGAGTTTGATCATATTGACCAAAAGCATTGGGCAAACCGGCATTAGGGTGTGCGGAAATATTTAAACTGGTATTTTGGGACAACCTTTTTAAATAAGGTTTCAATTGATCTGCGCCTAGTGCACAGTTAAACCCAACACTTAATAATGGTATATGTTCTATTGATATCAAAAAAGCTTCTACAGTTTGACCCGATAACGTCCTTCCAGAAGCATCAGTAATAGTTCCTGAAACCATAATTGGAATGTCAATTTTTCGCTCTTCTTTTACCTCTTCGATTGCAAATAAAGCTGCTTTAGCATTCAATGTATCAAAAATCGTTTCCACTAAAAGTAAATCACAACCTCCGTCGATTAATGCTTCAACTTGTTGTTTATACGCTAATTTTAATTCATCAAAAGTAACTGCTCTGTATCCAGGGTCATTTACATCAGGAGACATTGAAGCTGTTCTATTCGTTGGACCAATAGACCCAGCTACAAATCTTAGTTTATCGGTGAATTCATCGGCTACTTCACGAGCTATTTTTGCAGATTGATAATTCAACTCATAAACCAAATCTTCCATATGATAATCAGCCATTCCAATAGTTGTACCTGAAAACGTATTGGTTTCTACAATATCAGCACCAGCAGCAAAATAGGCTCTGTGTACCGCTTTTACCGCTTCAGGTTGAGTAATGGATAACAAATCGTTATTCCCTTTTAGTGGATGAGGAAAATCTGCAAATCGGTTGCCACGAAAATCTGCTTCTTCAAATTTATTGCGTTGCAACATCGTTCCCATAGCACCATCAAGGACTAGTATTCTTTTTTTAAGTTCTTCTTGAATTTTTGACATAATTTTGATAACTCTATACGATGATTTCATAACGTTATCAAGAAAAATGAAGAGAATTTTTCAAGTTATCTTTTCCGCCATAGCGGATAGAATGTAGCACCTTCTACCAGTGTAGGGTTGCTAAGCTTTCATTGGGTCTATTCCCTCCAGCTTTCGTGATAACAACATTAATGAAATGAACGACGCAAATGTAAAACAAAAAG
>NZ_JAGKWP010000193.1 GCF_021151785.1 Flavobacterium sp. | reverse complement strand
AATGGATAATAATGATTTTTTTACTCTTGTAAGAACGTAGGTCAAAGTTAATATTTTATAAACAAAATCCTAACTTTTTTACGGTTAGGATTGTTGTTTAGATTTACATTATACGAGCAGTAAGTTATCTATGATTGGAACTTACTAGTTTTGTGTGACGACGTGAATGCAATGTCCTAATTTGGGAGATTGCCAACTTTATCTAATTCTATTTTTATTGCTGGCAATAAAGTTATTTTTCCTTTAGCTTCTAATTCTTTGACACCACTAATACTCATAGTTTTATCAACAAATGGAATTATTACATCTTTAAAAAACTCTTCTAATTCGATTTTGCGTTTGTCACTTTCCAATAAATTGTCAAAATCAAATATCTTATTATCTCTAATCTGATTAGTAATGTGACCAATGGGACTCTTTATTAAATCTTTATTTGGGGTATATACTCTACTGAATGCACCTTGAATAAATATTTTAATATTAAGGTAATAATTATTTCCAAAACTAGATTTTTGTAATTCAAGTATTGCCAAACATTCTTCATTAGCTTTAAACCATCCCCCAAAAGCGTTAGAAAATTTATATTTTTTTGCTATTTCGCCAAATGTTTTTTTAAATTCCTTATTTTCCATAGTTTAATATGTGTCTAAAACTGTTTTCCAATCAATGCCTTTAAATTCAGGGTGCTTTTCAAGAACAGCAGGCGAATTCATCTCTTTTAAATATGTATCTAGTTGTTTATTTCCAGCTTTCATCGCCCTTGGATTAAATGGTTTTAGCTCAAAAATTGTACCATTTTCAACATCAAGAAAATCAATACGTTTACCACTAGGTAATCTAAATTCTTTAACACCATTTACGCCAACTTTATAGTTTTTGTGCATTTCTTGACCCAGTTTCAGATTAGATTTAGTAAACTGTTTCATCCCCTTGTTTATACCATCAGCACTTTCGATAATATTTAATCCTTTTTTAGCCATTTTCAACTGACTTAAACCAGGTATAAAAACTCCACCTAGACTCAATAGACCACTTCCAATGTCACCATTATAAAAATCAATACCTGCACTTGCAATATCTGCTATTTGACTAACAATTGGTATTTCTGTTGACCCTAATGCATCTAAAGCTAATTGTGTATTAGCTACAGCGTTTGACTCTTCTTTAGGCTTTTCGGTTTTTACTAATACTTCTTCAATTTGCCCAACCCATATACCACCATTACCATCTTCATTAGGTGTATATATATTAACAGTTCCATCAGAAGTTGTATAACTTTGTCCTGCTGTAGGATTTTGAACATTCTTTATGCATTCTGGACACAAACCAGTAGGGTCAGAAAAAATTGTAGGTACATTTAACGCAAATGCATATGGTGAAGTATCAC
Organism: Flavobacterium sp.; assembly: GCF_021151785.1. Lineage (GTDB taxonomy): Bacteria > Bacteroidota > Bacteroidia > Flavobacteriales > Flavobacteriaceae > Flavobacterium. Next base: position 215 of record NZ_JAGKWP010000193.1, on the reverse strand, counting down.
AAAACATGTCTGATAAGTAGTCCATTCCAACAAATCTACCAATAGCGGAATCGTATTGTCTCCAATCCATCGCAGTCATGTTAAGCCCTAACTCTTCCTGAAGCTCTTGTCCATTATATTTATAATCATAACTCGTAGTAAACAAAGGCGGCACAGGTCGTATGCGTATCAAAGAACCATCTTTAGCATACATTTGTTCATCAGAATTATAACCC